>CAXMZV010000447.1:0-4212 GCA_964199985.1 Candidatus Ilumatobacter isfjordensis
CAATTTGCCCCGGGAGGCGTGGTGAGCGTCACGGTGAGCTGCACGGTCTCGACGGGTGGCCTCGAACTGATCAATCCTCCAATCCCTGACGCGCTGACGGCGACGGCGATCGCCACGATCGATCCGTTCCGAGCGGCCGAGGGTGGCGACTGATGGCAAGCGAACGGCGTGGCAGCGGGGACCGCGGCTCGGGACTCGTCGCGGGTATTGCATTCATCTTTGCCTTCACCTTTCTCGGACTGGTCTGGCTTGCACGCGACGTCGACCGTGGCGTGTCGAATCGTTCGACTGCTGGGTCGGTGGCGTTTCAGTCGGCGCGTTCAGGAGCGCAGGTGGCCTTCCCCGAGAGCCTTCGTAGCGGGGGTGATCCGACTATCGACGTGGCCGGCGCTCGAGTTGCTGGCACTGCAACTGCCGCGCGCCTCTTCACCGAATATGACGTGACCGGCACCGTCGTGATCTCGGTGACCACCGACGAAGTAACTGCTGTCGTCACGATCACCGACCGGGGAGTCACCGTGACCGGGCGCGCCGTGGTCCAGTCACAACGCGCACCGTGAGCGCTCAGGTTCCGCTCGCCGGACCCGACCGCCCACTGCAGAGGTAGCGGGCCAGACCAAGCCGCGACCCGACCACGTCAGCACTTCAGGTCACTCATCAGAACCAAGAAACCAGAACCAAGAACCAGAAGGGAGACCGACATGATCCATCGAGCCGGACGGATCGCACGCTTTGCCACTTCGTTGCTCGCCGTCGGTGCGTTGATCGGCCTCGTTCCTGTCGCCCTCCTGGCCCTCACGCGTCAGCGATTCGGCTCGTCCAATCCTCTGGCCGAGCTCCCATGGCCCTCGCAATGGAGCGTTGGCGACGCGTTGGACGTCGTGCGGAGTCCGCTCACCGACGACGCTGTTGTCAATCTGCTCGTTCGTTCCGCGTTGGTTGTCGTGTGGGTCGCGATTGCAGTCATCGTGGTCACAACAGCGCTCGAAGTGAGGCATCTCGTTCGGCACCACGGGATGGCCATGCCTTCGATTCGCGGACTGGGATGGGCCCAACCCCTCGCTCGGACGCTCGCTGCAGGACTCCTGGTCCTCGTCCCTCTCACCACCCCGAAAGCATCACTCGCCATGAGCGGGGCACCCAGAGCTGCAGCTCCTCGCGCCGTCGTCGACATCGAGACGAACACGGCTCCGTCACGTCTCGCTGCATCACCAGGGGATTCGGGTGCGGCCGCGTCGGTCCCTCGATCCCACACGCACGTTCGTCAGACACCGAGCCTGCACATCGTGCAGCGCAGCGAGTCGGTCTATGGCATCGCGGAGGTCCTCGCCGGCGACGTCTCGATGACGACCGCCGAGATCGCCGACCGGATCCTTGACACCAATCTCGGCAACGAGATGGTGGGCGGCCAGCACTTCACCAACCCCGCGTACATCGAGATCGGATGGGAGCTCGTGATTCCCGCCGATGTCCTGCCCACGACTCGCGCCACCCCCTCGACTCCGAACATGCCGCCGATGCCCTCAGGCGACGAGACAAGCAACGACGGCCCAGCACGCCACCTCGTCGTCCCAGGCGACACGCTGTCCGGGATCGCGGAGCAACACCTCGGCGACGCCGATGCGTGGCCGACGGTGTTCGACGAGAACATTGGGCGCGAGATGGGTGACGGGCGCACGTTCACCGATCCTCACCTCATCGTTCCTGGTTGGACAGTCGACATCCCACAGGTCAACACCGATTCATCACACCGCTCCCAAGCTGCGGATGAGCCGGTGTTCGCCGACCACCCGGACGCACATATCGACCACAGCGCTCCGGCAGTCGAGGTCGCGCCGGCCACCCCGGGGCCCGTCGCGACCGACGCAGCGGTCCAACGGGAGATCGATTCGGCGTTCTCGGAGCCGTCTGCTCCCCCACCGACATCGGCCGCTCCTGCGAGCACGACGTCGACGACTCCCACCACGTCGACGGTGCCAGCGCTGGCGCCCGACAACCCATCTCCGGCCGCGTCCGAGGCGTCATCTTCGTCGAGCGCACCATCACCGATTCGAATCGAACATGCCGTACTCCTCGCAGCAGGCGTGTTGGCGCTCGTCGGCGTGCGTCGCCGACAGCGCCTTCGGTCCGCGTCACCCCGAGCGCGCGTGCCTGAGCCGCCCGCTGCGGTGATGGCGACTGAGCGACGGCTCCGTACTGTCGACCCGGGCGAACGGTCGACTCGAGTAGATGTGGCAATTCGCGCGGTCGCCCACGAACTGGTTGACACCGACGCCCAGATCGGCATCGTGCTGCTCAGCCCGGACGGCGCGATCGAATTTCGCCTCACCGCTTCCGCTCACCTCGCACCGCCGTGGCAACCCATCGGCGACACCGAACAGTCGTGGCAACTGCCCGCGGCAGTGCCCGTCGAGATTCTCGGTGAGGCCGCACGCCGCGTCGGCACACCGTGTGTTGCCCTCGTCCAACTCGGGGTGGCTCATGACCGTGACGTCCTGATCGATGTCGAAGCGTGCGGAACGCTGTCGGTCGCTGCGGCTCCGGAGCAGGCAGATGAGGTCGTGACCGCCATTGCGGCAGGCCTCGCAACGTCACCGTACGCCGAAGCCGCCCACCTGATCACGGTGTCTCTCGCTGAGGCAGCAGTGCTCGGACATCGCAACGCGCACCATGCCGAATCGCCCAACGCAGCGATCGAACTCGCAACCGCACTGGCGGGCCGAGCGCGACCCGATGACAGGAGCACATTCTCGCTGCGGTCGTTGCGAACTGGCGGCGAGATGTGGGAGCCAGCAGTCGTGCTTGTCTCGACTGGAGATCAACGGCGGGCGGAAGATCTCCCTTCGTCGCTGCCTCAAGCCGGGCGAGGCGTCGGATTGGTCGTCGCAACGGGCATCGACGAACTGGTCGGAGCGCCCACCCACCTCACCGGCCAAAGCGGCGGTTGGACGTTGTCTGCGTTTGGACAGACGCTTGACCTCACACCAGTGGGTGTCAGCGAGGCTGAGCTCGCTGACGTCGCCGACATGATCGACGACGCGAGAGCTCCCTTGATCATCGGGGATCCTGTCTGGGCCGACGACCGGTCAGAATCGACGATCCAAGTCGACGTCGATGCGATGCCATCCCTCCGTATGCGCGACGTGTTCGAGCCACGCCGCCACGACATCGTGGTAGGACTCATGGGTGGCGTCGAGGTCGTCAGCAGCGACGGTCGGCCCGGTTCCTTCGAACGTTCGAAGACCGTCGAGCTGCTCGCGTGGCTCGCAACCCACCGCGAGTCGTCGACGCGGACGGCGGCACGCACCGCGCTGTGGCAACTCGATGTTCGAGACGCAACATTTGCCAACGTCGTGTCCGAGGCCCGCCGAGCGCTCGGCCGACTGGTGACGCCGCCTGGCGACGACGAGTGGGTCGCTCGAACACTCACCGAGAAGCTGCCATTGCACGACGGCGTGGTCACCGACGCGGAGTTGATGGAGGAACGTCTCCAGGCAGCCCGGCTCCAAGCGCCCGCACACGCCGTCGAGACGCTTCGTCCCGCCGCTGAGCTGATCCGCGACATTCCGTTCGCCGGAACGAGCTACCTCTGGCCAGACGCCGAAGGCATCACCTCGAACTTGGTCCTGCTGGCCACGGGGATTGCGGCCGAACTCGCAGGTCATGCCCTGTCGCTCGGCGACACCGATCTGGTCTTCTGGGCGACCGGGCAGGGTCTCAAGGTCTTGTCGGGCCATGAGGAACTCATCGGTCTGCGCATGCGCGCCCACGCCCGGGCCGGCGATCTTGCCGGTGTCCGCCAGGAATGGGAGTCGTACGAGCGGGTGATCGTCGCTGACGCCTGGTCCGACGGAGAACCCGCGCCCAAGCTCCTCGCCCTCCGCCGCGAACTCCTCGCCACCCCCACCTGACCCGCGCCTGACCCACGCCGATGAGCCTGGGAGCCACCTGCCGCCGTCCAGACTCATCGCTTTCGTTCACGGCTGGTTCACAGGGCTCTGTGCAGCATCGGAATGCACGATCAAACCCGTGCGCACCGACACAAAGGGGATCACCATGACAACAGCTCACGGCAAACGAGGGCTCGCCGCTGCGGCAGCGTTCATCGCACTCAGTGCAACATTCGCACTCGCCGGCTCCGCTGACGCCGGCCAAGAGCCAACCGCCCAGAACGTGCTGAGCGAAATCGAGATCGAGGACCCGAACGGTGAG
>CAXMZV010000448.1:0-4202 GCA_964199985.1 Candidatus Ilumatobacter isfjordensis
GGGAGAGGACGCCACGCCTGCAGCCACGAGACCGCCGTGATCAGCGAGCACCCCGAGCACTGTCAGGCCGCCCGACGATCCGCCGATGACCACGGTCGTGTCGGGCGCTGCCCAACCCTCGGCGTGTGCATGGCGGATCAGTGCGGCAGTGTCGTCGACGTCGAGGCGACCCCACTGTCCATTGAGGGCACGCTGGTAGTCACGGCCATGGCCCGTGGTGCCATGCGGGTCGACGACGAGGACGTCCCACCCCCGGCTCCACCAGAACGAGATGCGCGGACGGAAGTCGGCCTGCCACTGGTCGGTCGGGCCACCGTGCACCCAGACGAGCGTCCGTCCCGCTCCGGCTGCGTACCGTCGGGCGTGTAAGCCGTCGATCTCGATCACGGATGGTTCGGGCAAGTCGAAACGATCCCACCCTGCGGCCGGGCCGACGGCGAGCACGGTTCGCGCCGGTTTGACCGAGAGATCGCTGAGGTCGTAGGCCACGATCTGTGTGGGTGTCACCGCACCAGTTCGGAGTGCGACAAGCGTGTCGCCAACCCAGCTGAGCTGGCCGTGGCCACCCTTACCAACGTTCGTCACCTCGCCCGATCCGAGCTCGACGACCACCAATCGACCGAAGCCACCTTCGTTGTGACACAACGCCACGTGCGTGGCATCCGGGCTGACCACGTAGCTCCGCTGCCCCATCCCCCACGTGGGGCCGGCCTGTTCTGCTGATTCGGCGAGGACTGGCTCGCCGTCGATGCGGACGTTGAGCCACCCGCTCGCGTCGTCGACCCAGACGCCCGCCCCAGCGGGGACAAATCGGGGCTGCTGCAGCGCGGCATCGGCCGGTCGCCACCGGGACAGCTCGCCCAGTTCGACCGTGCACGTCACCAGGCCAGCACCGTCCCACGGCATGTCCGGCGGACTCCAGGCTTGCCAGACCACGGTGGACGAACACGGCGACACGACCGGGTCGAAACAGAACGCGTCAGCAGCGTCGTCGAGTCGAACCGGCTCGGCCGAGTTCGTGTCAGTGCCGACCCCTTGGGTCCACACCTCTGCCTCGTCAACGGCAAACACGATGTACTCACCGTTCGGAGCGATGCTCGGCGCCCGACACTCGCGGCCGAGCGAGGTCAGCTGCATCGCTGCGCGACCGATCCGCTGCCACCAGATCTCACCGTCGACGGCGGCGTAGACCAGACCCTGTCCGTCAGGGTGCCATGAGAAGCAGCCGCCACCCATCCCGCGTCCAGGCGCCGGGTCCGGGCCCGTCGTGAGCAGACGCTCCGCTCCCCCTTCGGGCGACATCACCATGATCGACGCCGCGCTGCGCCACCTCTGCACGAACGCCAACCTGCTGCCGTCAGGTGACAGCGTCGGCTCAGTCAGATCGCGACCGGCGGTGAGCAGTTCGATCGGCACATGCACCCGCCCGAATCTACGCCGCTCACACGGCCGGACTTCGTGTGAGCACATGGTCCATCAGACGGATTGTTTCTTCTCAGGACATCGTTGACACGAAAACCTCCTTGCATCGCTCACAACAGATCGGCGACAGTGACACCAGCACGAAAGGAGGTGCCCGATGATTCAGATGACACAGCAATTCGACAACACGAACGCCGCAATCGACTCGATCGGTGCGCCGTCCGTCGTTGCCATGCTCCGCGGCTGACCGGACAAACCGGCCAGTCACGTGTCGAGCGTTCCCCTCACGGGCTCCCGCTGATTGCAGCGCGTCCGATTTTCCAACCAACACCAACCAGAAAGCTGAACATCATGTTCACCAACCACATCCACCCCGAGTACCAACTGGCCGAAATCCGCGAACGCCATGCTCGTCTGCGGGCCGACGTTGAGCGGGCACGACACTTCCGCAATGCCCGGGGTCGACATCGATTCCGGTCGCGACAGCGTCGGATCTAACACAGCCTGGCGACGACCCAGCCCACCGGCTGGGTCGTCGCTCCACGGCTCGCTACTGTGCGTAAATGCCCAAACGCGAGAACCCCGACCGCAACCTGGCCATGGAGCTCGTGCGGGCCACCGAATCTGCCTGCCTCGCAGCGGCCCGCTGGGTCGGCAGAGGCGACAAGAATGCCGCCGACGGCGCAGCGGTCAACGCCATGCGCCTCTCGCTGTCCACGGTGGCGATGACCGGCACCGTCATCATCGGCGAAGGCGAGAAAGACGACGCTCCGATGCTCTACAACGGCGAGGAGGTCGGTGACGGCAGTCAGCCCGAGGTCGACGTCGCGGTCGACCCCATCGACGGCACGACGCTCACCGCACTCGGCAAGACCAATGCACTGGCCGTCATCGCCGTTGCGGATCGCGGGTCGATGCTCGATCCCGGCCCGTCGTACTACATGAACAAGATCGCCGTCGGACCCGATGCAGTGGGAGCGATCGACATCACGGCGAGCCCCACACAGAACCTCCGGTGGATCGCGAAGTCGACGGGCAAGGAGGTAGGTGACCTGACCTGTGTCATCCTCGATCGCCCTCGTCACGAAGATCTGATCGGCGAGGTCCGAGCCAGCGGATGCCGCATCCGGTTGATCACCGACGGCGACGTCTACGGCTCGGTGGCCACGTGCTGGCCCGACGCCGGTGTCGACGTACTGATGGGCATCGGCGGCACTCCTGAGGCAGTCATCTCCGCAGCGGCGATGAAGGCAATGGACGGCGAGATCCAGTGCCAGTTCCTCCCGCAGAGCGAGGAGGAGCGGACGGCAATGACCGAGGCCGGCTTCGACCTCGACCGCATCTTGCTGCAGGACGACCTGATCACCGGTGACAACTGCTTCTTCGCGGCCACGGGCCTCACAGATGGCGCACTGCTGCGCGGTGTGCGCTTCGACAACCAGGGAGCACGGACACAGAGCCTCGTGATGCGATCACGCAGCGGCACGGTCCGCATGATCGACGCCCGCCACCGCGTGAAGAAGCTGCGCGAGTTCGCGGCAATCGACTACTGATTGACCCGTCGCACCCCGATCGCCAAGACTCTGTGTGAGCACAAGCACCGTCGGACAGACCATGTCCTCACACGAAGCCGGCAAGTCAGGCGTCGAGCAGACTCCGGCGCAGCCACTGGAACACGCGCCACCCGGTGAGGTCGGTGGCCATCGTCGCGGCGGCAATGGCCGCAGCCTCGTCGGAGATCGCCTTGCCGTTCGGCGCCTTCACGTGGACTTCGGCCACGCGCTCGGCCATCACGAACCAGCCGACTGCTTCTTCAACAGTGCGGCCGACCGTCAGGGACCCATGGTTGCGGAGGATGCAGAACTTCGCATCGCCCATTGCCGCCGCGATGCGTTTGCCACCGTCGACCGAGAGCACTTCGACTTCTTCGTCGTCGAACAACGCCTGGTCGAAGACGAATGCGGTTGACTCCTGGCTGAGCGCACGGAACGGCTCGACGTTGGCGGACCACGGCGTGCCGAACGCGGTGTGGGTGTGACAGGCACTGATGACGTCGGGTCGCGCCGCCAGCAGCGGTGCGTGGATGTTGTAGCCGGCCGTGTTGACGGCTCCCGTTGGATTGCCATCTGCGTCCATAACGTCGCCGCCAGGACCGACGAGCACGAGCCGATCTGGCGTCGCCGCACTGAACGGCACACCCCAGTCGAGCAGCCAGAAGTGATCGGTGAGGATTGGGTCGCGGGCCGAGATGTGGCCGTCGCCGAGCTGGCCCCAACGCTGCGCGCCGAAGATCCGATACCCCAGGGCGCACATTTCTTTGCGATGGGCGCGTTCGTCCTCGGATGAACGCACGGCGTCGTACCGTGCAACGCCAGGAAAACCTGGGTAGCTGTCGTGCTCTGTGACCGAGATCTCCGTCATGTTCCCAGCGTAGATCTTCTACGGTGAGGACATGCCTGCCGCAGCGTCTGACGTATCCGGATCTGTCGTCGCTGTGCACCGCAGTGGCGAGCACACGTTCGCGAAGTCGACGGTCGGCGACATCACCCTGCTCCCCGGACTCGGCGTCGAGGGTGATGCCCACCTGGGTGCGCACGTCAAGCATCGGTCACGCGTTGCCGCCGATCCGAACCAGCCGAATCTCCGGCAGGTGCATCTCGTCATGTCGGAATTGATCGACGAGGTGGTCCAAGCGGGTCATCAGATCGCGCCCGGTCAGCTCGGTGAGAACGTCACGACGTCGGGACTGGACCTGATCGGGTTGCCGGTCGGATCGATGC
>CAXMZV010000449.1:0-4202 GCA_964199985.1 Candidatus Ilumatobacter isfjordensis
CACGACGCTCTTCCGATCTGGCCCGATACTCGCGTCTCCGGTGAGTCGGTGGCGTTGGTTGCTCAGCTACATGGGGGTTGCCGCCGGGGGCAGCGTTGCGATCATGGTGGGCGCCGGACTGCTGACCGGTCTCGGCTATGCCGTCCAGGTCGGCGACGCTGGCGAGATCCTGCCGCTGGTGGGGGCGTCAGTGGCCATGGTGTCGGCCCTGCTGGTGATGTCCGCGCTCACTGTGGCACTGATCGGTGTCCGCCCCAAGTGGGCGCCCGCGGCATGGGCCGGCGTGGCGTTCGTCGGCGTGGTCGGTTTGTTGTCCGAGACCCTCTAACTACCGCAATGGACCCGAGACATCTCACCGTTCCACCATGTTCCAGCGACGCCCGCCGCGTCATTCGAGATCCTGCCGATCCTGATGCTGATCGCCGTGGCCACAGGACTCGCTGCACTGGGTCTGTCAGGTATCGCTCGACGTGACATCGCTCGGCGCTGAGCGTCAGGACGAGCTCGGGGGAGTTCGGACGCCGGCCCGCTCGACAACCGCAAGAGATCTCTGCGAAAGGCAGCCCCAGTGACAATCACCTCCAATCCAACCGGAGCCCATGCTCGGGCAACACGCTCGGAGCCATGGTCGGACCGTGCGATTGCCCGCACCGCCGGGATCCTGTTCATCGTGGCCACAGTGGCCTCGATCGCCGGCGGGTTCCTGCTCCTGCCCGCCGTCGAACCTGACTACCTCACCGAGGCCGCAGGTTATGACTGGCAAATCGTCACGGGCGCTCTCCTCGAGATCGTTCAAACCATTGCTGTTGTTGGTATCCCGATCACCCTGTATCCCGTCCTCAGACGGCAGAGCGAGAGTTTGGCGTTGGGCTTCGTCGTCGCCCGGATCTTTGAAGGCGTGTTCGTAACGATCGGGTCCCTCAGTGCTGTGCTGCTGCTGACAATCAGTCAGCAGCATGGGCAAGCCGGGGGAGTGGTGAACGTCGAGCCCGTCGGAGACCTCCTCCTCGCCACTCGGGACTGGAGCTACTGGATCGGGCCCATGGGGTTCTTCAGCGTGAGTGCGTTGGTCCTGTACTCCCTGTTGTACCGGTCGAGGCTTGTGCCCCGCTGGCTGGCGGTGTGGGGACTGATCGGTGGAGCCTTGCTCTTGGTGAGCGCGGTTCTGGAGATGTACGGCGTCGATCTCGGGACGGCGCAGGCGTTCTTCTCCGGCCCGATCGGGTTGAACGAGATGGTCCTGGCGGCATGGCTGATCGTCAAAGGCTTCAACATCCCAGAACACCAGGTCGACAGCCGAACCGTGGACCGGTGAAGACTTCGAACAGACCGAGTAGTGCCATGCCGAATGCAGTGGTTCACGGCCCGAGCATCCGCCTCTGGCGTGTCATCCAGTGGTGAAGGTCAGCGTTGTTGAGGCTGCCTCGCTCGGCACGCCGCTCCATGCGAGCGGGATGGATGCTTCGATGTCGTTTTCCTTTCGTTCGCATTGGAAGTCATCGAGAAGGGCACCGTCGATGACTGCCGAACTCGTGATCGACATCGATGCTGCAGCACTGACCTCGACGTCAGCGGCGGTGCTGTCGCTCGAAGAACAGCTCGCCCCGACGAGAGCGGAGGCGACAAACAGGAGATGTAAGTGGGGCACTCGCGTTCTGGTCGGCGTGGTCGCGTCGGCGGCAAGATCTGACAAATGCGGGCCGGCTGCAGCGTCACTCCGAGATTCCGACTCTCGTGCCTCCAGTCGACCGACCTACGGTCCTGAGACGTGAGTGCATCCACCGTCCCGGGGTTCTCGACTCGCCAGCTCTGGCTGGTCCTGGGCTCGTTGATGCTGTCGGTGATGCTCGCAACGATGGAGGTCTCGATCATCTCGACGGCACTCCCGACCATCGTCGGAGAGTTCCAGTCCTTTGAAAACTTCGCTTGGGTGGGGACCTCGTACATCGTCGCCGCTGCGATCGGGACCCCGCTCTGGGGCAAGCTCTCAGACCTCTACGGACGCCGCCCGATCTTCCTCACAGCGCTTGGCGTCTTTGTCTTCGGCTCGCTGCTGTGCGGTTTGTCGCAGTCGATGGGCCAGCTGATCGCGTTTCGGGCCGTGCAAGGGCTTGGCGGCGGAGCGATCCAGGCGCTTTCGTTCGCGATTCTCGGCGACATTCTTCCGCCACGCGAACGTGGCCGATACATCGGGTACTTCACACTGGCGTTCGTCGGGGCAGCGCTGATGGGTCCGCTCCTGGGCGGATTCATCATCGACCAATTCAGTTGGCCGTGGATCTTCTTCGTCAACGTGCCCCTCGGTCTGATCGCTGGCGTCGTTGCCTATCGCGCGCTGCGGCTGCCCTTCTCGCGCCGCAAGGCCAAGCTCGACTGGACCGGCGCGGCGATGCTGTCGATCGCGATTGCGACGTTGATGGTGGCCCTCGAGGTCGGCCAGGACGGCTGGACCGACCGCAACGTGATCGCACTCTTCACCGTCTCGCTGTGCGCTACCGCTGCGTTCGTTGCCGCGGAGCGTCGAGCTGTCGAGCCAATCATCCCGCTCCGACTGTTTGCAGATGGAGCCGTGCTGAGCGCCACCCTGCTCGGCATGTGCGCCGGAACGATCGCGTTCGGGGCCGGGCAATTCCTCCCGCTCTACTTTCAGGACTCGCTCTTCGTGTCGCCGACCGAGTCAGGTCTGCGGATGCTTCCCCAGATGGTCGGCGTCACGTTGGGAACGTTCGGCATCGGTCGTCTCATTGCACGCACCGGTCGCTGCAAGCCGTGGCCGATCATCGGTGCAGCCGCAGCCACCGCCGGTCTGCTCGCCGTGTCGCGCATTTCGGGTGACACGTCGTATACCACGCTGATCCTGCCGATGATCGGCATGGGGTTTGGGATGGCCTCCATGTTCACCACGTCGTCGATCGTTGCGCAGAACGCCGTCGACTTCCGCGACCTCGGTGTTGTGACCTCCACGATCATGTTCTTCCGCTCGCTCGGCGGCTCAATTGGGCTTGCTGTGTTCGGCACGATCCTCAACGCGACCATCCGCAGCGAGATCCCCGCCCGGCTGGGTATTGATGCCGACCAAGCTGGTGATCTGATCCGCTCGCCGACGGAAATCGAGGCCCTGCCTGTTGAACAACGCATGGCGGTGATCGACAGTGTGGCGATTGGGGTCGGGCGGATCTACCTCGTGTGCGCCGGCGTGATGGCGTTCGGATTTGTGGTGGCACTGCTGCTGCCGGAGCGGCCGCTGCGTCACCGGGCCGGGCTTTCTGATGCGATGGAGCAGCAAGCGGCATCTGAAAGCAGCATCACCTCATGATTGACCGCGGAGCGACCCGCGCGAGCCCTCCCCGACATCACCGAAAAATGTAGGGACAGCGTCGCACAGCGAACATTTTCCTGCACAGAACGGGTGGTCCTGAGCTGGCGGCGCTTCTGTGAAGGATGAGCGTCGCTGAGCGGGGCGGAGATGTCATTTTTTGGGCAGGCCGACGTGCACGATGTCGTCCAAGTTGTCGGTGAACCTGACACGCCCGGACCCGGTGACGGCGATGATCCCGTATGGGCTGTCATGGGGCCACCAGTCCGGCCGCGGCTCGCCACCCGCGAACACCGCGGTCGCCAGCGCGTCGGCAGTTGCCAACTCCGGGCCGACGATGGACACGCTCGTCAGTTCGTCGGGCCCTCCGTCGCTGCTGGTGAGGCCGCGGCGGATGTGGTTGCCGCGCTCGTAACGGCCCGACGTCGCGACGGCACCATGTTGCAGATCGACCTGCGCGAACACGGAGGTGGGGTCGTCGGGATGGGTGATGCCGACCCTCCACGACGCCCGTCCAGGGGGCGGCGCACCGACCACCACGTCGCCTCCGGCATTGACGAAGTACGACGAGACACCAGCCATCTGAAGGTGGAGGACCGCCTGTTCGATGATCCACCCCTTGGCGAATGCGTTCGGATCGAGGATTCGGTGTCCGTCGACAGTCGGGCGGTGATCGAACGCACCACCGGTCGTCGATCGGAGGACTTCACATCGGACGAGGACTTCGCGTACCTGCGGTGATGCATCGTCGATGTCGAGCTCACCGCGCTCGAGCCGTCTCACTTCGGAGTCATCACAGAACCGGGTGAGTCTCACCTCGAGGGCTGTGATCTCATCGAAGAAGCGATCAACCGCATCCTCTGGTGCGTCGAGAGCCTGCAGCGAG
>CAXMZV010000450.1:0-4200 GCA_964199985.1 Candidatus Ilumatobacter isfjordensis
CCGCACATCATGATGCTCGGCATCGACTCGGCCACCTACCCCGACATGGTTGACGTCACGCTGGAGTTCGACAACGGCTCGACGCTCGACTTCACCGCCGAGGTCCGTGCGATCGACGGCGAGACGTCCGAGATGGACGGCGAGATGGAGATGGAAGACGACGGCTGATTCCATCTAGCGTGGTCTGATGCCACACTTCGCGCCGATCGATCACACGGCTCGCCTCTCAGCGATTCGAACACTGGTTGCCGCGGGTGAGCTCGGCGTCGATGTGTTGCTCTTCACCGACCTCGTCGATGTCCGCTGGTTGACCGGCTTCACCGGTTCGAACGGTTGGGTCGTCGTCAGGTCCGATCGGGCGCTGCTCGGCACCGACACCAGGTACGGCGAGCGTGCAGCGGCCGAAACCGATGGCAGCGGTGTGGAAATCGTGGCGATTCAACATCGCGGTGAGCTCCACCGTGCGTTGGTCGACGCTGCGGGTACGGGAACGGTCGGCCTCGATGCCCGGTCGACCACGCACGCACAATGGAAGCAACTGGCCGCCGACCTGTCGCTGGCCTCGGTCGACTCGATTGTCGGGACGGCCCGAGAAGTCAAGGACGCTGCGGAGATCGAACGCATCGAAGCTGCTGCAGCAGCTTCGGACGCCGCGTTGCAGGAGGTCGAACCGTTGTTGCGCGGCACGCTCGACTCGCCGGTCACCGAGGCGGACATCCGCGACGAGCTCGAATATCGGATGCGCCGCCACGGTGCCGACGACCGGAGCTACGACACGATCGTGGCCGCGGGAGCCAATCATGCGGCGAGGCCACACCACGAAGTGGGTCGTCGAACCATCGTTGAAGGGGACACCGTCGTGATCGACGTCGGCGCCCTGGTCGAGGGCTATCACTCTGACATGACACGGTCGTACGTCATCGGAAAGCCGACGGCGCAGCAGCGCGAGATCTATGAACTCGTTCAGGTGTCACAGACAGCAGGACTCGATGCTCTGCGTCCGGGTGTCACTGCGACGGCGGTCGACAGCGCCTGCCGGGACGTGTTCGCCGAGGCGGGCTACGCCGATTGGTACCTCCATGGAACAGGGCATGGGGTGGGGCTGCAGATCCACGAATCTCCGTTCCATTCTCAGGCGTCGAATGAAGTGATCCAGGCGGGCAACGTGGTGACCGTCGAGCCCGGCCTCTATCGTGGCGGCTTCGGTGGCTTCCGCATTGAAGACCTCGTGGTGGTGACCGCCGACGGGCACCGTGTCCTGACGCATCATCCCAAGCGACCGTTCAACACCTAGTTCTCAACCCAGAAACAGAGAAGCCCATGCCGCAGATTTCCGTGAACGACCTGAAGAACGGTCTCACACTCGAACTGGAGAACGGCCTGTTCCAGGTCATCGAGTTCCAACACGTCAAGCCGGGCAAGGGTGGCGCGTTCGTACGCACCAAGATTCGCAACGCTCGGACCGGCGCGGTCATCGACAAGACCTTCAATGCCGGCATCAAGGTCGAGCAGGCCATTGTCGACCGTCAGGACATGCAGTACCTATATGCCGACGGCGACGACTACGTGTTCATGAACACGTCCACGTACGACCAGCTCAACGTGGAGCGCACCGCGCTCGGCGACGCCGCTGACTTTCTGATCGAGCAGATGATTGCCCAGGTCGCGATGTACCAGGGTGAGATCATCGGCGTCGAGATTCCGGCCTCGGTCGAGCTCGAGGTCGCCGTCACCGAACCGGGCCTGCAGGGCGATCGGTCGAGCGGTGGAACCAAGCCGGCCACCCTCGAGACCGGCAAAGAGATCAAGGTCCCGTTGTTCGTCAACATCGGCGACAAGGTCAAGGTCGACACTCGCACCGGCGAGTACATGGCTCGCGCCTGAGTCCGGGAACCACTGTGGCATCGATCAACGCCAAAATTGCGCGCCCGGACGAGCGGTCCGATGCGCGCGAACGCGCCCTCTACCTGCTGTACGAAGCACACTCGAAAGGCATCAGCCCGGCCGACGCGCTCAGCCTGCAAGTGCTCGAGCCAGACGAACTCACCGTCGTTCTCGTCACTGGTGTCGAAACGCATGCTGGCGAACTCGACCTGGCGATTGCCAGCAAGGCCAAGGGGTGGACCCTCGAACGCATGCCGGTGCTCGATCTCAACGTGCTGCGTCTGGCCGCCTTCGAGCTACGCGAACGCACCGACGTGCCTGTTGCCGTGGTCCTCGACGAAGCCGTGAAGTTGGCGAAACGCTTCTCCACCGACGACAGCGGCAAATTCGTCAACGGCGTGCTGGCCGCGCTGTCGAAAGATTTGCGACCGGACGATCCACTTCGTTGACGCGAGACTGAGGTCATGACCGACCAGGCGACGATCGAACGGAGCGACGACGCTCCCGACGGCGTTGATCTCGGTGATGTCGCCGCGGCCGCCGTCCGTCCGACGGTCAACGAATGGCTCCGAGCGAGAACACTCCCGCAGGTTCTGCTGGCGTGCGCGGTCCTGCTCTGGACGGCGTACTTCACGCAGCGCAGCCTCGACATCCATCACGGCCTCGGGACGTCGTCGTACGACTCCGGGCTGTACGACCAGGGCATGTGGCTGCTGTCGCGAGGCGAGGCGCCGTTCGTCACGTTGATGGGCCGCAACATGTTCGGCGATCACACGTCGTTCGTGCTGCTCTTCCTCGTTCCGTTCTATTGGATCGCTCCTGGCGCGTGGATCATGTTCTTCTCGCAGTCCGCCGCCATTGCTGCGGGTGCGATTCCGGTCTTTCTGTATGGCCGCCGCCGACTCGAGTCCGAGTGGTTTGCGCTGATTGCAGCGGGGACGTACCTGCTGCACCCGGCCGTGGGTTGGGCCAACCTCGAGAACTTTCACCCCGATTCGTTCCTCGGCGTCTTCATCGGTGTTGCGCTCTACGCAGCGCTCGAACGGAAGTGGAAGTTGTATGCGGCATTCGTCGTGTTGTCACTGCTCGTCAAGGAAGACGTCTCGTTGGTCGTCGTTCCGCTCGGCCTCTGGGTCGCACTTCGCCGCGACCGGCGCATCGGGCTGATCACCATCTTCGGCTCGTTGTGGTTCATGTTCACGGCGATGTACGTGGTGATGCGCGGGCTGATCGGCCAACCCACTCTCAACGCCTGGCGCATTCCGTTCAGCCAGCCCGGCGACGGCACCGGAGCGGCCGCTCGACGCCTCATCGACACCGCGGTAACCAATCCGACACAACTTGGCGACCACCTGCGTGCTGAGGGGCGCCCCTGGTACCTCTGGCAGATGACGTCACCGTTTGCGTGGATCTTCCTACGGCTGCCGAGCGTGGCCCTGATCAGCGCCCTCGTGTTGTTCACCAACGTCCTGAGCACGTTCTGGTACCAGTATCAGGTCGAGTATCACTACGCGCTCGTTGCGGTCCCAGCGCTCGCCATCGGCACGGTGTATGCGTTGGGTGCAGTCAAGGGCACGGTCGCGGTGCAGTCGTTCCAGGTCCCGCTGCGTGCGGTCGGCATCGGGGCATTGGCGCTGTCGTCTTTCGTCGCCGCTGTGATGTGGTCGCCGATGCCCTGGGGTCGCACGGTGCTGTTCCATGGAGATCCGGACAATGTGTACGCGGTCACGATGCGCGAAATCATCGAGGAGATCCCGGCGGGAGCGAGCGTCGCCGCGCATCATCGAGTGACGCCCCATATTGCGTATCGCACCGAGATTTTCCAGTTCCCGAATCCGTTTCGCCTCACGCTGTACGGACCCGACCGCGAGCTCGAAGGCATCCGGCTTGATGAGCGCGCCGACGGCGTCGACTTCGTGGTCTTGCCGACGAGCGAGGACGAGAACGTTGCGGAGGACTTTGCGGTCATCGAGGCGGCGTTCGTCGAAGTGGCGGCGAACCGGTTCTGGGTGCTGTACGAGCGCGATCGAAGCGTTCCACTGCCTGGAAACTGACGAATTTCACGTCTGTGTTTTGACCGCTCGCAGCGTGCTGCTACGTTGCACCTCTGACCCGTGAAGTGAGTCCAGTGAGGCTCACACGGAAAGGACAACATGAACACTCCCTCAGCTGTGGGGAAGCAGGTCCTCGGGCCTGACGACGTGCGCCGGGCAATCACCCGGATGGCACACGAGATCATCGAGCGCAACCGCGGCATGGCGGGGTGTGGCCCTCGTGGGCATTCAGACCGGCGGTGTCTGGGTCGCAGAAGCCCTC
>CAXMZV010000451.1:0-4184 GCA_964199985.1 Candidatus Ilumatobacter isfjordensis
CGTCGGAGGGGTGTTGCTCCTCGCCTGTGTGCTCTGGCTGTTCGCACAGCGTGCCGCCGGCACGCTGGTGCGGCCCTCGCGGACCGCACAGTGGCTGCTTGCCTTCGCCGGCGCTGCGGTGTTGAGCGCCGTCGGTTCCAACGGCATGATCGACAGTGCACAGTCCGCTGCACGGGTGCTCGCCGGAGCGCTCACGTTCGTCGTCCTGGAACAACTTCTCGCCCGCCGACCGATCCTGGTTCGCTGGCTCCTTGCAGCGGCCGCGCTGTCGCTGCTCGTGCCCGCAGCGGTCGCTCTCAGGCAACTGCTCACACCGGACGAGGTTTACGCGTTCACCGAGGTGTCCCGAGTGCAGGGGACCTTCGTCCACCCGACCTCCTTCGCGGCGTACCTCGTCGCCGTTGCTGCAACAGCTCTGGCCGTGGTCTTTGCCAGCCATGGCGCGGTCCGGAACGCAGCCCTGGCAGTCTGCGCGCTGTCATCCACTCTGGTGCTCTTCACGTACGCCCGTGGCGCCTGGGTGGCAGCGGTCCTCAGCATCGCGTACCTGCTCGCCAAGCGGAATCGAACGCTCGTGTTGGGACTCGTCGCTGCTGGCGTCGCCGTGGTCGTACTGGTGCCGTCGGTCAGCAGCCGTGTGGCCGATCTCAATGGCGAACCAACGGTCGAGATCGGCGACGGCACCGCCAACTCCATGGAATGGCGGCTCGGATACTGGCAGGAGATCCTTCCGCTGTGGCGTGAGAACCCGGTCACGGGGGTCGGGCTCGATCAGGTGCCGACGCGTACCGCTGCCGCTGCTGAGCCCCATAGCGGGTTCGTGCAAGCCATCGTTGAGACCGGCACCCTGGGCTTCGTCGCACTGATGGGCCTCATCGTCGCGTTGTGGCGAGACCTTGCAGCGGCGCGCCACCGGGCGACGAACCAGTTCGATCGTTGGCTCGCGTTCGGCGCGACGGCCGTGGCAGCCGGATTCCTGCTCCAGCTCTTCACCGAGAACCTGTTGACACAGGTCGCCATCCATCTCTACCTCTGGATCCCGATCGCCTACGCGACGTCCTCGCTCATACGTGTGAATCCCGATCAGAGTTCATCACCCGAGCCAGCGAACTCGCCGGCAGCACTCAGTTCGTCCCAGGTGTCGCCGCGGCCCTGATCGGACGTGCGGGGTTGCCGACGACGACCACGCCGGCTGGGACGTCGGACACGACGACTGCTCCCGCGCCGATGGTTGCTCCATCGCCGATGCGCCGCTCACCGATGACGAGGACGCCCGCACCGATCTCGACGTCGTCGCCCACCGTGGGCGCACCGGTCGGTCCGTCGGCCCCATCGACGTTGCCGAGCGTCGTGCACTGCCGCAGGGTGCAACGGTCGCCGATCCGCACCTCGGGGTGGAGCACGATCGCGTGCGGGTGGAAGAGTCGGAGCTCCCTCCCGATGCTGGTCTCGGGAGGAAGCTCGACCCCCATGAACCAGTTGGTCAGCAACTTGTAGAACCCGATGTACAGCTTGCCGAGGGGTCTCGGCAGCACGCCACCGCGCTGACACGACGCGGCGAGTCGATACAGCGCGAGCACGACCTGCGACTTTCGTCGACCTCGATTCGTGTGCCAGTCCTCGAACACCCGGTGCGATGGACCGACGGTGCCGGGCGCTCGGCTCGCTCCCGCCGTCATGACTGCCTCGCGGCGCGGCGGTTGGCGTTCCAGACATAGGCGAGGAACAGCGCTTGGCTGGCGCTCGTGACGAACGCCGCCCCCTCGATCCCGTAGAGGTGGACGGCGGGAATCACGAAGATCGCCGTCATGACCGCACCGAGCGCCGTCCCCTTCGATGCCTTCCCTGGTCGATTGTCGGCCTCAAGCTTCGCGCTGACCACGTTCGCCATGTCGAGGCAGACCTGTCCGGGCAACAGGATCAGCAACGGAACCACTGCCCCACTGAACGATCCCCCATACACCCATGGAAGCAGAAACGGGGCCGTCAGTGCAACAGCGATCGCAGTTCCGCTCGATGCCAGGAAGGTCCATCGGAGCGCGCTGCGCGTCATGGTCTCGTGCTGCTCGGACGCACCGGCGTTGACGCGCAGATGTGGGAGCAGCGACAGCGCGACGCCCTGGCCGATCGGACCGGTGATCTGTGCCACCGTGGCGGCGACGACGTAGAGGCCCAACGCCGCCGGCTCCACGACGCCGACCATCAGGACCTGATCGAAGCGGGCGATCACCATCGTCGACATCGTTCCGATCCACACGCGGCCGCCGTAGTGCAGCTGTTCGCGGAACACCGAGCGACGGAAACCCCGGCCCGGCCAGGTGCGGTTGACGCCGATCGTCAGCAACCAGGCACCCACGTTGGCGACGAGTGCCACCAGGAGGGCGAGCCGAAGATCGAGTCGATCGGTCAGGAACAGCACCGACAGCAACACGGCGTTGACGACGTACTGGAGCAGTCGGAAGACGTTGAAGGCAGTGGTCTGCCCGATCCCGCGCAGATAGTCGATGGTCGTCGTGAAGGGCAGGACGAGGAGCGACGCCACCAGGAACGCCCGGAAGAAGCCGACGGTCACGGGCGGATAGCGCGTCAGCAACGACGGCACGAACGGCCAGATGAGGGCGACGACGGGGAGGCCGACGATGAGGGTGAAGACCCACGACGACATGATGAGCTGTCGTCCGTCGCGAACGCGTGCGAAATACGCAGTCGCCTGCGGGATCCCGAACATGAGCATCCACCCGAGGATCTGCGTGGGGATGATCACGGCTGCGACCGAGCCGCGTCCGGACGTCCCGAGCGTTCGGGCGAGGATCGGGCCCGTGATGAACGCCAAGCCGAAGACCGCGAAGCCGGAGACCGTCGTGACCAACCGATCGCGGCGCAGGCGCTCCTCGGTCATCTCGGCAGGCGATGCCGATGCGATTTTCCCGGCCGGCTCACTCATCGAACCGTCCTTCGCCCTGCGCACCGAATCCCGCCGCCATCAAGATCAGGGTATCTCCCGTGGCAGCGACGGTACAGCGGGCTGATCCACGCCGGGTACAGCGAGGTCCAATGAGGTCTGGCCGGGATCGGACTCGGCGGCTGCGGCGCGCGGCGCGCATCGGTGGGCGTGAAGACCCGAACCCAACCGAACAATCGACCCTCATTTGGGACAGCGGATGTCGGTCAGCTTTAACTCGAAGTGCGTTCGACTCCGACTACGTTGAGGACATCGGCTCTCCTCAATCCACTGGGTAACGCACTGGATAGCGGGCGCTTCGGATTTCAGCGTGAGTTGAGGCCGATCTCGCGCGGTCCGGTCGGATCTCAGTGGATGTCGATGTTGCGGCGCCCTGCGAGGTCGCCCACGAAAGTCTCGAGCGGAGTCTTCGATGCGCCGGTGCTCACGTTCCGCCTCGCGTCGCGTGCTGACTGGGACAAGATGGCTCTCGATCTGCGCCCGGTCTACACCGCTGTCAACGAGGCCGACGCGGCGGGCCGGCTCGATGAGTTCCACTCGGTTTGGGGAACCAAATATCCGGCCATCAAGGGCCTATGGTCGAGAGCGTGGGCCGAGTTCGTTCCGTTCCTCGACTACTCACCCGAGATCCGACGGGTCATCTACTCGACCAACGCGATCGAGTCGCTGAACGCGAGGTTCCGACGGGTGACCCGGGCACGCGGGCACTTCCCCAACGAGCAAGCTGCGTTGAAGTGCCTTTACCTTGTCGTCAGATCGCTCGACCCGAACGGCACCGGTCAGGAACGCTGGATGAACCGCTGGAAGCCCGCCCTCAACGCCTTCGCCATCACCTTCGAAGGCCGCCTCTTCCGAGGCCATAACATCACCAACACCAACAATGAGCCAGATCAGTTGCACCGCGGATCCGAGTGTCACCTGCGAGTGGCCGCGCCGCGCCCCCGGTGACTCGGGTCAGCTGGCGGAATCGTTGGCAAAGAGGATTCTGATGTCTGCGGGTGACAGGGCACGACCGTAGAGCGCGATCTCATCGATCGTTCCGGCGAACGACCGATTCGCAGTGGCTTCGTCAGCTATGTGAAGTCGCATCCCTGCGTTCCATGAGTCGAGGAATCCCAGGGGGACGGCTTGAGATACGACCTGTAGGCCATCGACGAAGATCGCAATCATTCCGGGCCGATACGTAGCGACCACGTGGCTGCGCGAACCGGCAAGCAGCCGG
>CAXMZV010000452.1:0-4177 GCA_964199985.1 Candidatus Ilumatobacter isfjordensis
GCCGCCAAGCAGGGTGTCGCCATGTCGCGTGCCATCGTCTACGCCTCCCGTGATCCTGAGATTGAGTACTGGCCGGGCCGCCACTGGGAGAAGATGTTCGTCCGTAACACCGAGTTCATGGTGGACGACATCGTCGATATCGATGCCCAGACGCTCTGGCTGTATCAGGCGATCTGTGTCTCGCCGAGCCTGCTCTCCACCACAGCCGGTGTCGGGACCTCGTACCTCACCGCGTTCCGCGACAAGGACGGCGACTACCTCCTCGGCGACAAGCAGTACCGGCTCCGGGTGCCGGCCAAGCCGCCCGTCAAACGGTTCTGGGCGGTCACCGCGTACAACCCGGTCAGCCGCAGCCTGCTCGACTCCGACGGCCCGATCACCGTCGGCAGCCTCGACGACCCCGATATCAACGATGACGGCTCCGTCGACATCCACTTCGGAGCAACCGCCCCGGACGGCAAACACAAGAACTGGATCAAGACCGATCCGGCCATCGGCTTCTTCGTCGTCTTCCGCTTCTACGGCCCCACCGAGGGCTACATCGACAAGACCTGGGTACTCAACGACTTCGAACTGTTGACCTGAGCGGCGAGCGAGGGACGCTGCTTACTCGGTCAAGTAGCCGAGCGCAGTGGCTTTGTCGACCGCCTCACGGCGGCTGCCGACGTGCAGCTTCTGATACAGGCTGACGGTGTGCTTCTTGACGGTGGCCGGCGAGATCAACAATTCGCGCGCGATCTCTTTGTTGGAGTACCGCAGCGCGAGGAGCCGGAGCACGTCCGATTCGCGTTGGGTGAGCACTTGACCGGTTCCGATGTCGATCCGTCCGCCGACGGCACCGTCGTCGGACGCTGACGATTCACCACCGACGCCACCCATGCCACCGATGGCGGCGAGGATGGCGGCGACGTGGGCCAGTTGGCTGCCCTGCACCTCGAGCCGGCTCAACAGCGGAACGAGGCCCGCTCCGAGATCGGCGAGCAGGCGAACCGCACCTCCCGGCTGCGAGATGCGCACCGCTCGGGTCAAGGCCTCGGCCGCCCGCTCGTCGTCCCCGCGGGTTGCGAGCAGCAACGCCTGCAGTCCGCTGTATCGCACGATGCTGGGATTCATGTGCCCCTGTTCAGCAAAGCCGAGGTACGACGTCAGCACGTGATCGGCCCGTTCGAGCGCACTGTCGGAACCCTCCGCGAGCAGCACCTTGACCAGCGTGACAACCGGGTCATACCGCATGAAGGCACGGATCATTGGAAATGGGTCGAACCGATCCGCCCAGGATACGGCGCGGCCGACGTTGCCCTGCCGCAGGGCAAGCTCGGCTTGGAACGCGTCGACCAGTGGAATGAAATCAGCGGTCACGACCTCCGACGCGTACAGCGACGCGTCATCGGCCAGACGTTGTGCCTCCTGCATGGCGCCGCCCAAAACATGGCACAACGCGAGCTGCACAGTGCCGTGGATGAGGTCGCTCGTGCGGAACTTGGTCGGCGCCTCGACCAGTTTCGTGAAGTGCTGAGCGGCGTGGTCGATCCGGCCCACTTCGTACTCGACGACGCCCAGGTAATAGCGGGCGTTCCCCTCGATTGCGACCGAGTTGACACGTACACCACTTTCGCAACCCACGATCGCGTGTCGACCCAGCGCTGGGAGATCGAGCTCGAACCAACTGATGTACACGTTCGCGGAGTCAGACGGGGGCCACCTGCCCGACCCGAATCGAGGGTCTCGGCGGGCTTGCTCGATCAGATCATGCGCCCCGCGTCGGTCGCCAGACGCGTACAACGCGAGGACGAGCACGAGTACCTCCCATCCCAAGTTGCGGGGTTCGTCGACGGGCAGCAACTCGTCCGCGCGCCGCAACCGTTCGACACCTTGGTCCCCCTGGCCGGTGAGCCAGGCCACGAAACCGCGCATCGTCTCGATGCACCCCAGCATGCGATCGGCGACATCCGGGCTCGGAGGATGCGTCTCGATCAGCGCCTCGGCCCGGTCGATGGCGGTCATCATGTGATCGAATTGGTTGGTGCCCGTACCGAAGGCCCACGCCTCGAGTCTCAACAGATCGAGATCGTTCTCGACCATCTCGCGGGGCAGCAACGCCAGCCACCGGAACAACGCCCGCCATCGTTCATCCTCGATGAGTTGATAGCCCCAACCGGCCACGAGGTTGCGCGCGGTTTCGAAGTCGTCACGGACCTTCGCCGCATGCCCGATCGCGTCGTCGAAGAGGCCGTGCCCCGCACACCATTCGCTCGCCCGGCGGTGGATGTCTGATTCGTCGGCGGTGCTGAAGCGTTTGTCGAATTCGTGGCGCAACAGGTCCTGAAACAGATGGTGAAAGCGATACCAGGCTCCGTCCCGGTCGAGCGCAACGACGAACAAGTCCGCCTCCACCAGCCAGTCGATGAACTCTCTGCCACTTGCGGCGGGCCCGTCGGCGAGTTCTCCCCGATCCCCATCCGCGACTACCGCGTCGTACAGCGACACGCAGAACCGGTCGAGGATCGACGCGACCATCAACGCGTGTTGAATGCCGACCGGCTGTCGCTCCAACACCTCGGCCCCGAGAAAGTCCCGGACGTGTGCGGTGTCGAGCGGCGATGCCCCGCGGATGGGTCCGTGCTCGGCGGTCCGATGTCGTGCCGCCTCAACCGTCAGGCGCAATCCCGCCGGCCAACCCTCTGTCTCCTCCAGCACCCTGCGCAGCGAATCGTCATCCAGATCGACCTCCGGATAGCTGTCGACGAAGGCCCGCGCCTCGTCGTCGACGAACGCGAGATCGACAGCCCGAAGCTCACACAGTTGTCCCCGTCCACGCATCAGCGCAAGCGGCAACGGAGGATCGCGCCGCGTCGTCAACACCATGCGGAGCTGCCCGGAGGGGTGTTCGAGGAGCCGGGTCAGCACATCGTGGATCGCATCGCTGGAGATGACGTGATAGTCGTCGAACACGATCACCAGCGGCTGATCGAGTTCGCTGAGATCGTTGAGCAGCGTCCGGGCCAGCGTCGCCGGAGCCGACGACTCTCTGATGTCTCCGGCCTCGTTCAAACCGGCCAATGCACCCGGCATGACACCCTGGACACCCTCGACAAAATGCGCGAGAAAGACCGGAAGGTCATTGTCACGATCGTCGAGCGACATCCACACCGACGCTTCCGCGACCCGGTCGACCCATTGACTCACGACCACCGACTTCCCGAACCCAGCCGGCGCCGAGACCAGAGTCAACGGAAACCGTTCGTGATCGAGCCGATCGAGGAGCCGCGGCCGATCGACGGCATTGACGTGTGCAGGAGGGACGAACTTCGTGGCGAAGACAACCGAATCCGCCCGCGCATTTGTCATCGATGACACCGAAGAACCCCCTTTCCGTCAGTCGTCCACATCGATGAACGCCGACAGTGAAGCTACCTCACGATGCGCTGACCGCTCATGTTGAGCCGACAGACGATGCTCGCCGCGCCAGTCCCGAGGAACGGCTCGGGAGCGGTGCGGCGTCAGGCGACGATCGAGATGCCTTCGCCGAGCACCTTGGCGCCGAGCACGACGAACAGGACCGCCATGACGGTGGCGTTGTTGTCGATCAGCCATTCCTTCATCTCGGTGAGCGTGTGCTCGGCCTTCTTCCCGAGCACGAGGTTCAGGATCACCGGTGCGGCGACGGTGAGCGAGGCGATCACGACGAACACGACCACGACGATGATCTCGTCGCCCGTGCTCAATCCTGCGGCACCGATACTTGCGCCGGCGGCGATCGTCAGGCCCAGGTTCTTGGGGTTGACCGCTGACAGCAAGAGGGCGATGCCGAACGACTTCACCGCGGTGAAGTCGTCGATCGCGGCCATCCAGCCGGGTGTCGAGGCGTGCTCGCCCTGCTTCGGGCGCCCCTTCCACTGTTTGACTCCGAGGCCGAGGAACAGCACACCGATCACGACTTTGATCCATCCACTCGCCGTCGACGGGCCACCCTCCGAGGCCGTCAGCCCGAGGGCGAGCACGATCATGCCGACGCCGAGCAGGCCGAGCAGCCACCCGAAGAGGAACGACAGACTGTTCGCCGTCGCCTTCTTCGAGAACAGCATCAAGATGACGGCAATGATCGGCATGGGGCTGATCGCCACGCCGACCGCAAAGCCGAGGATTTGTCCGATTGCCGCGCCCACGGGTCAGCCTT
>CAXMZV010000453.1:0-4176 GCA_964199985.1 Candidatus Ilumatobacter isfjordensis
CACCTGCGTCATCAACCCGACCGACACCAGATCCGACAACCGCCGAGGCGACTCCGGCTTCACCCAACCAGCACGAGGCATCCACCCAAACTACACCCCTGCAGTCCTAACTGAACGGTATTGCGCCTAGCTGGACTGATAAGCCTGTACCGCCACCAGCCGTTACTGCCCCAAGGGGGTTCGATTCCCCCAGCTCCACTTACATACGTTCGATTCATACCGAAGGCTGAAGCAAACGGCGACTGAACAGGGGATATGCCCACGTAAACCGCGTGTCGCCACGTATCGAGGTTGGGATTCCTCCCCCGGTTACTCCGCCAGCTGTCGGCTCAATCTTGTGGACCCGAACAGTGGGAGATGCGCCAGCGCGGAGACCGAGCAGGTCAACTCAGCCACACTGCCTTGTCAATCAGGGGCGCTACTGAGCGCCGTAACGACATCGGACATCGATCGAGCGGTGTTGCCGGCAAGGAACGCATCGCAGTAGGGGTGCGCCGCAGACATCCCTTGTGTGAGGGGTTCGAAGCCTTCCGCCGCTGCGCGCGGGTTGACCCAAACAACGCGATGGGCGAGGAGGGAGACGCGGCGCATCGCACGTTCGAGTGCGACGGGCTCGTCACTATCCCAGCCGTCCGAGCAGATCAGCACGACCGCACCGCGCAGCGACGTGGACCAGGTTTGGTGGTGCAGCAGTGTCGCGATACTGGAGGCCAGCCGTGTTCCCGAGAACCGGTCACCAACGACGGTGTTCATGTGATCGATCACGTCAGCACTCGTGCGGTGGCGAATCGCCGGCGTGATGCGGCTGAGCTCGGTCGCGAATGCGAACACCTCCGCACGGTGAGCAAGGGCCAACGGTCGAATCAGATGGAGGTAGATCCGTGCGTACGACTCCATCGAACCGCTGACGTCGAGCAGGACGACGACGGGTCGTGGTCGAAGTTGAGGCCGGTCGCGCAAGAGGGCCACAACGTCACCTCCGGTGCGCATCGCGGACCGCATCGTGCGACGCACGGCGATTCGCCCACCCGTCGATGCCGGGCGATGACGCCGGGATCGCCGCTGCGGCCAGTCGTTCATCGACGCTTCGAGCCAGGCGCCGATGCGTTCGAGTTCGCCCTCGTCGAGGAGGTCAAACGGCCGATCCATCTCCGCGGCCACGTCAGCAGGCTGGAGTTCGGGAAGCCCGACGTGATCGTCGTCATCGAATCCGGGCTCATCGTCCTCGGCGTCGCCGACCGCCGGCAGCGTCGCCCACGGCAGCGCTGTCGCCGTTGCCACTGAATCGTCGAGGGAACGTTGAAGTCCGATCAGTTGATCGTCCTCCTCGTCCGGACGGTCGAAGGACTTGTGTTGATCGGGAGCGTTGGGCATCCGCGCCATCTCGCTGTGCAGTACGACGTCGAACACCGCTTCGAAAACCTCGTCGAAGAGCGCAAGATCTTGTTGGCGGGTCACGAAGCTGAGCCGCAGGACCCAGTAGGCGTCGTCGACCGACAGCGGACCGACCGCGTCGAGCGAAGCGGCGCAGCGTTCGACCGACGTGAACGCGACGGGGACCCCGGCCCGCCGGAGACGATCCGCGTACATCGCCGCGAACAGTGCCCGGTCGACTCCGGCGAAGAGCGTCGAACCCGTCACCGCCGCCGGAACAGAATTGCGAGTACGAGCAAAACACCAACTGCGACGCCGACAGGAAGCAGTCGCTTGTACACCGAGTCGCCAGCGAGGTCCATCAAGTCGAGTGCCTCGACCTCTCGGAGCGGCGGCCGAGTCGGTGCAGCAGTGTCCGCGGTGCCATCCTTGGAGTCGGCCGGTGCGGCACCGTCCGCCGATGCTGCAGCCACGTCGTCGACCACCTTGTCGCCCAAGAGTTCCTGCTCGATGCAGGTCACGAACTGGCCGATCAGCTTCCCAGAGACCTCGGCGATCATGCCCTTGCCGAATTGGGCGACTTTCCCAGCGACCTTGAGGTCGGTAGCAATCGTCACCACGGTGTATTCGCCGTCTGCGCGCATGTCGGCGGTGATCGATGCCGACGCGTTACCCGAACCTCGTGAGTCTTTGCCGTCGGCGGCGATCTCGATGTGACGGCGCTCCTCGTCGACCACAGCGAACACGGCCTTGCCTTCGTACTTCGACGTGACCGGACCGACCTTGATCTTCACGGTGCCGCGGTACTCGTTGCCGTCATGGTCGGTCAAAGCCGCTCCCGGCAGGCAGGGAGTGATGGCTGGAATATCGGTCAGGACTTCCCAAGCGCGTTCGATCGGGGCGTGGACACGGAATTCGTTGTCGAGTTTCATGAGGTGTGGTCTCTTTCGAGGTGAGCGGTTGATGTCGGACGGCGATTCGGCGGTGGGCCACTACGACGCCACGCTCTCGGCGGTTTGTCGCACGAGGATGAGATCATCGGGAGTCTTGGCGAGTGCACCGATGGTCGCAACCGCCGAGGTGCGTTCCAATTCCGAGACGCCGAGCGCGTGGAGGGCGCTGACCCAGTCGATCGCCTCGGCGAGGCCGGGAGGCTTGTCGAGGTCGAGTGAGCGTGCCGACGACACGAAGGCCGTGGCTGCCTCGACCAGTCCGGCCGCCGCGCCCGGCACACGTCTGCGCACGATGTCGGTGGCACGTTCGACGGTCGGGTAGTCGATCCAGTGGTAGTAGCAGCGACGTTTGAGGGCGTCATGGAGTTCGCGGTTCCGGTTTGATGTGAGAATTACGATCGGCGGCGTGTTCGCGGTGAACGTGCCGACCTCAGGGACGGTGACAGACGATTCGCCGAGGAACTCCAGCAGCAGTGCTTCGAACTCGTCGTCGGAGCGATCGATCTCATCGATCAGGAGCACAGGCGGCACGTCACCCTCTGCCCGGACCGCCCGGAGCAACGGGCGGTCGAGGAGAAACTCGGGAGCGAACAGGTCGTCGTTGACCATCGCCGAGTCGTTCGCCTCAGCGAGTCGAATGGCGAGCATCTGACGCGGGTAGTTCCACTCGTACAGTGCCTCCGCGGCGCTGATCCCCTCGTAGCACTGGAGTCGGATCAGCTCGCTGCCGAGCGACGTCGCCAGCGCTTTGGCCGCCGTGGTCTTGCCTACTCCAGGCTCACCTTCGAGCAGCAGCGGCTGCCCGAGCCGTATGGCGAGATACAACGCCATCGACAGACCCTCGTCGACGAGGTAGTCGACCGCGTCGAGTGACTCCCGGAGATTTTCGAGGGAGCGTGAGCCCGATGGTGACGGCGAGGGGGCATCAGGTGTCGTCATGCGTCCTGGCCGATCAGCGCGCGATAGTCGCCCCAGGTGTCGACATCGAGGGGTACCGAGCCCGGGACGCTCACTTCGGTCACCGGCCAGCGGCCAGACTCGAGCAGCTTCCACACGGCCTTGTCGCCATGCAGATCTCGGAGCGCATCGAACATCGACCTGGCGAACCAGAACGGGTGCCCCCGCCCGTCGTCGTAGCGACATACCCCGAGTGACCCGACGTCCGCTTCGCAGGCGCGACGAAGTTCAGCGACCACCGAAGGCTCGACGCCGGGTTGGTCACCCAACATCAGCACCACCGCTTGGCTGCGGTCGTCGACTTCATCGAGCGCCGCGACGATCGACGACGAACATCCGCTGGTGTAGCGGAGGTTGTCGACCACGGTGCACCCCTCGAGATCAACCGTGGCGCGTACCTCGTCGCCCGCCCCTCCGAGAGCGACGAGGAGTTGGTCGAACCCGCACGCCCGCGCCACGTCGAGCGACGCGTCGAGCAGCGTGCGACCGCGATACTCCAGCAACTGCTTGGGTTGCCCGAGCCGGCTCGATTGACCGGCAGCGAGGACCAGCCCCGTCGTGAACATGGCAGTCGTTTCGGCCTTCACGATGCCCCGAGTTCTTCGGCGTGGCGGGTTCGGCAGCCGGGGTTGCAGAACCAGAAGTCGGCACCGTCGTGATGAAGGTGCGGGGTGTCGTCGAGAACGGTCACGGTCATCCCGCACACCGGGTCGAGCGCCGTCGCCGGACGTGTCGGCTCGTCCGACACCGGCGCACAGAGCTCGTCGATGCGGACGGCGCGCACGACCGACGCAAGTATCGACAGGGCGATCTCTTCGGCGGTCCGCGCTCCGATGTCGACCGACCGGACTGTGCACTCGCTTGCGTTCAGACTCGCTCAGGTCCAGCGACC
>CAXMZV010000454.1:0-4166 GCA_964199985.1 Candidatus Ilumatobacter isfjordensis
TACGGCACACAGAACACGAGGCAGCCGAGACGAGCCTTCGTCGTGACGGACGCGAGCGCACTCAACGTCGCGACCGCCTCGTAGTGCGGCGTGGTGCCGCCCGCAGGTGGGGCTTCGTAGAGGTGATCCCAGAGGGAGATCCAGTCGACCTGTTCATCGAGCATCTTCCACAGTGCGATCAGTTCGGCCATCTCGGCGTTCTGCTGGCCGACATGGACGCCGAGTTGCAGCGCTCGTCGTGTGCTCACAGTGTGTCCTCGATCGCTCGGGTCAGGTGGGACCGGTCATTCCACAAGTCGATCACGCGGTTTTCCCGCTTCCAGCGCAGGATGCCGATCGACCCGGTCGAAATGCGGAAGTGTTTGCCGTGTTCGATCGGCAACCCGATCCAGCGCACGGCAAGCGCCGTGAGCATGTGGCCGTGGCCGAACACGATTGCGTCGCAACCGGACTCGCAGATGCTGACAGCGTTCGCGACTGCGGCGTCGGCACGAGCTGCGACCTCGTCAGGCGACTCGCCGTTCGGTGCTCCGTCACTCCACAACTGCCACCCCGGCCGTTCCGCTCGGATGTCCACATTGGTGACGCCTTCGTAGTCGCCGTAGTCCCACTCGAGCAGGTTCTCGTCGATCTCCGGGTCGCTGTAGCCAGCCAGTTGAGCGGTGGATCGAGCTCGTTGGAGGGGGCTCGAGATCACTCGGTCGAAGCTGTAGCCGGCCAGTCGTTTGCCGAGCGCCACCGCTGCATCTCGCCCGGAGTCCGTGAGCGAGATGTCGGTACGGCCGGTGTGTTGACCGGTGATGCTCCACTCCGTCTCCGCATGGCGGGCGAGCACGACGCGTTGTGATCGTTGTTCCGACTCGCTGCTGCTGTTGTCCACCGCGACATGTTCGCACCTGTGCCTGCCCGACGCGAGACCGCCCTCGCTCGGACGGGGTCAGGCTCGAAGTCGGATGATCGCTTCGTGTTCGATCGACGCCACGGGTGATCCGTCGGCCTCGATTCGGACATCGAGGACGGCTCGTTCCCCGGCGCGGCTGTCGAAGCGTTCGGCGACGACGGCTGTGGCTCGGATCGCGGAGCCGACAGGGGCTACGCCGTGGTGAGCGAGGCGGCTGCGGACGTGGATCCACGACCCGTCGACGAGTTGCTCGTGACAGAACTGGTTCGCGATGCGTGGCCAGCTGGTTGGATGCGCAATGTCGTGTTCTTGGTAGAGCGCGCAGTCGTCGCCTGCGCGGAATCCGTAGTCGGACCACGACGCATCGACGACGAACTCGATCGGGTCGAGCGGCGGGCCGTCTCGCTTCGGGAGTACGTCGCCCTGCTCGTGGAACCGGGCTTCGGCGTTCGTGGCGCCGTCGACCGATGCGGTCACCGCGTTGTCCTCGCCGATCATCAGATCGATGCGTGCAGTGTCCATCACGGGCTGTCGGAATCGAATGTCAGCGCCTCCGGCGGTGAGCCAGTCCATGCCCCACGCGGTGGCTGGGACATGGGTCATGTATGCGTAGGTGGTGACGCCAGCGACAAGCGCACCGGCGAACCCTGCCGCTCGAGCACCAGCATCGGTGTGGATTGCATTGTCGGCGTGTTCGGGCAGATTGACGGCGGTGACCGACCACGGTTGCAGCGAGGACATGAGGCCAGCTTGCCCGAACGGCCCAAAGGTGCCAGGCACCTTCGGGCCATTTCAGGTGGTGACCGGGTCGATCGGGAGCAGTGGGCCGCTGGCGGCTTCGATCTGAGCCGCGACATCGAGGCAGCGCAGATCGGTGAAGCGGTCGCCGATGACCTGGACTCCGACGGGGAGCCCGTCGGCGCTGCCGTGCGGCACGACTGCTGCTGGTAGCCCGAGGAAGTTGACGGGTGTGACCGGGCGCAGCGTGTCGCGGATCAGCTGGTCGCTGTTCACCAAGTCGGCATCGTGTTCGAACGCGGGCATCGCCCAGGTCGGGCTGAGCAGGATGGGATGCTCGACGAAGAACTCCGACCAGAGTCGCATCACCTGCGCTCGCTCGGCCTGGAGCATCACCATCGACTCGGCCGTGATCGGCGGCGAGTCGTTCACCAGGTTGGCGATGATCGTCTTCGCGGCATCACCCATCACCATCTCGAGCATCGGTCGCATGACGACGATGTCTTGCAGGAGCAGCGCGGCCCACATGTCGATCGTCTCGGCGTACATCGGAGGAGTTGCTTCGACGACCTCGTGGCCAGCGTCCGCGAGCACATCGGCGGCCGAACGAATCGCGCTCGCGATCTCTGGGTGGGTGTCACCGCCGGGCGGAGCCGCGAGCACGGCCACACGCAGTCGCTCACCGTCGGCGAGTGAGGTCAGCGAGACCGGCAAGCTGATGGGGTCTCGCACGTGAGCACCAGCGACGACCTCGAACGAGGCCCGTACGTCGGCGACTCGGCGAGCCATCGTGCCTTGCACCGCCATCTGCTGGAACGAGAGCGTCGGGTCCTCGGGTGGAAGCGACGACGCGTTCGGCACGACACCCACCGATGGTTTGATCGATGCGATGCCGCAGCAGTGCGCGGGGTTACGCAGGGAGCCGCCGATGTCGTTGCCGAGGCCGAGCGGGCTCATTCCCGATGCGATCGCCGACGCCTCACCACCGCTCGAACCGCCCGCGGTGCGGCCCGGATGATGCGGGTTGCGGGTGAGTCCGTGGAGCGACGAATCGGTGTGGACCCGCAGTCCGAAGTCGGGGAGGTTGGTACGCGCGAGCGGGATCGCCCCGGCCGCCTTCATCCGTTCCGTCACCGGCGCATCCGTCGTCGGCAGCGCGTCGGCGAACGCCACGACCGCCTGCGTGGTGGGGCTGCCCACGAGGTCGATGTTCTCCTTGACCGTGAACGGCACACCATGGAACGGTCCGAGACCGTCCGTGCCGGCAGCAATCGCGGCATCCGCTGCGTCGGCGGCAGCGAGGGCGTCGTCGTCGAGCCGTCGGACGATCGCGTTGAGGTCGCGGTTGACGTCGTCGATGCGACTGAGGTGCGCTTCGACGACCTGCCGACTCGTCGCTTCACCGTTGCGAATCATCGCTGCAAGATCGAGAGCGGAGTGTTGCCAGAGATCGGTCATCTCGCCATCTTCGCGAATCGACGAGCCGCGGCTGTGTGTCCAAACGCGAACGTACCGTCGCAGCCGGGGCCACGACGGTACGTCAGGGGAAGGAACGTGATTCTCTGGAGGGTGGTCAGGCGGCGGCGGGAGCGACGAGCTGAACGTCGAGTTCGAGCGCGACCTTGTCGGACACCATCACCTTGTCGCCGCCCAGCGGGACGTTGAAGTCGATGCCGTAGTCCTTGCGTGACAGGTTGCCGGTGGCGGTGAATCCGGCGCGCGTGCTCTGGTCCATCGGGAAGACCGAGGTGCCGAAGAACTCGACGCTCAACTCGACCGGCTTCGTGATGCCGTTGAGTGTCAGATCGCCGACGAGCGTGTAGTCCTCGCCGGTTCCCTGGATGTTGTTCGACACGAAGGTCATCTTCGGGTTCGTCTCGGCGTTGAAGAAGTCACCGGACTGGAGATGCCCGTCCCGGTCGGTATTGCCCGTGGAGACGGTGCCGAGCTCGATCGTTGCCGAGACCTGGCTCGTGGTGAGGTCGTCGCCGACCACGACGGATGCGTCGACGCCATCGAAGCGACCGCGGACCTTGGCGAGGCCGAGGTGGCGGACGGTGAAGCCGACCGTGGTGTGGGACGGGTCGACGTTCCAGGTGCCGGCACTGAGAGGGAGTTGGTTTGTTGTCATGACAACAAACTACTTGGAATGTTTGCGATCGCAACTAAACGAAGCGAAAACACGTCAGAGGTGCCTGGCACCTGCGACGGATTATGCGGGTGGGACGACGGTGTCGCGGAGTTCGCGCTTGAGGATCTTGCCGCTGGCGTTGCGGGGGAGTTGCTCATGCACGACGGTGACGATCGTCGGCACCTTGAACTTCGCGAGGTGTTGGCCGATGAACTGCTGCAGCTCTCCGACGTCGAGTTCCATGCCGTCCTTCACCATGACATGGCACGCGAGCTCTTCGCCGAGGCGCTCGTGTGGCACGCCGTACACGGCTGCTTCGTACACGGCGGGGTGCTCGTAGATCGTGGCTTCGACCTCGGCGCAGTAGATGTTCTCGCCGCCGCGCAGGATCATGTC
>CAXMZV010000455.1:0-4165 GCA_964199985.1 Candidatus Ilumatobacter isfjordensis
GCCGTTGTCGGTGGTGGAGGCGGTGACGATCGTGCCGTCGTCGAGCACGGCGGCACCCGTGAGGCAGGGGCCGATCGTGCCGGCCCTGGTGAGCTGTCCGTCTTCGGCCACATACGCACGCATCTCATTGTCGAGGAAGCCGCAGACGCCGAGTCGACCGTCGGGGAGTTCGACGATTGCCGAGGGGGCGCGTTGGGGCGGCGGTTCGAGGATGCTCGGTCCTGCGGCATCGGTCGTGGCAATGCGCTCCCCGTCACGGTCGGCGACGGGGAGGTCAGAGCCGTCGGGGGCATTGTCCGCGACCCAGATCGTTCCGTCAGTGAGCACGGTGAAGGCGAACGGGTTGTTCCAACCATCGCTCAGCACGGTCGGCTCCTGGTCATCGTCGCCGTCGGTGTCGAGGGCGATGACGGCGCCGGATCCGTGGTCCGTGGCCCAGTCGGTCAGCGAGCCGATGCCGAGCACGATCTGCCCATCGAGCATCTCGAGGTGACCGCCGACCGCCTTGGATTGTGTGCCCGTTCCCGACCAGACGATGCGGTCGACGGCGCCACTGGTGACCTCGCCGACGACGAGGTCGAGAGTGTCGGGTTCGGTCCACGCAGCGAATCGTCGACCGTGGATGACGGTGTGGCCGAGCAGACCTCGCTGCTCGCCGTCGGTGCTGACCTCGATCGTGGCCAGTGTTTCCATCGTCCCGTCGGCGATGTTGGATGAACGGATTTCACCGGAACGGCGGCTGAGGTACTCGACGGAGTCACCGTTCGCGCGAAGTGCGATCACGTCGCCCGGCAGCGCATCGCCGATGTTGACGGCGACTTCGAAGTCAGGTGCGTCGTCGGCACACGCCGTCAGGGCGAGCAGTCCGACGACGAGCGCCATTCCAGTTCGTTTCACGGCCGGGACCGTATCGCCGGGGTGTGTCTGGAACGGCCGCGCCTGCGGTGTGGGGAGCGGGTGTCGCTCGAGCGTTACGATTCGGGGTATGACGCCGGAGGCAGCGCTGCTGCAAGTCGTTCACTGCCTCGACCGGGCCCACGAGACCGGGTTCAAGGCGAAGGCGTTCGGTCGGGCCTTGGACGTGGTGCGGAACACGCCGGCCGACGAGATCGAGGCCCGGGTCAAGAACGACACGCTGCAGGAACTCGACGGGATCGGCAAGTCGACGGCAGGTGTGATTGCGGACGCGGTCGAGGGCCGGGAGTCGACGTATCTCCGCAAGATCGAGGCGGATTCGCGCGTCGACATCACGCCCGAGGGTCAGGTCTATCGGGATGCGCTCCGCGGCGATTGCCACCTGCACTCGACGTGGAGTGACGGCGGTGCGCCGGTCGAGGCGATGGCGGCCACGGCCATGGCGATCGGTCACGAATACATGGTGCAGACTGATCACTCGGCCCGGCTGACGATTGCGCACGGGCTCAACGAAGAACGGCTGAGTGAGCAGCTCAATCAGATTGCCGAGGTCAACGCATCGATCGCCGATGCCGGCCACGAATTCAGGATCCTGTCGGGAATGGAAGTCGACATCCTGCTCGACGGCTCACTTGATCTCAGCAATGACATGCTCGAACGCCTCGACGTCGTGGTTGCCAGCGTGCACTCCAAACTGCGGATGGAGAAGGCGCAGATGACCGAGCGAATGCTGATGGCGGTGGCCTCGCCGCATGTCGACATTCTCGGGCACTGCACCGGTCGCATGATCGGCAAGCGTCCGCCGAGCGACTTCGACGCGGACTACGTGTTCGCCGCGTGCGCGCAGTTCAACACGGCGGTCGAGATCAACTGTCGGCCCGAGCGACTCGATCCGCCGCGCGAACTGATCGATGTTGCGATCGAGTACGGCTGCTGGTTCTCGATCGACTCCGATGCACACGCCACCGGTCAGCTCGAGTGGCAGCCGCTGGGGTGTGATCGGGCCGCTGAGCGCAACGTGCCGATCGACCGGATCATCAACACGTTGCCGGTCGACGAGCTGTTGGCGTGGACGCGCCAGTCAACGGCCGCCTGACCCTGACGACCTTCGCTCCGCGGGCTCCAATCCCTCGGTTGGGACACCACCGCCCCCGGACGACCGTCCGAAGGTGCCGCTGACCTCGTACGTGACGCCGTTGCCAGCTCCGTTGACGCCGCGCTGGGACGACACGTAAAGCCGCGTTCCCGACGGGTCGAACGCCACGCCGGTGACCTCGCTGGTTTCGTGACCCACGAATTGGAGAAACGAACTGACGGTGACGATTGAGTTGTGGCGCTCTTCGATGAGCCCAAGTTGCATGTTGCCCGAGTCCTCCGCGACGAAGATGTCGCCGGTGTTCTCGTGAATGACCACGGCGTCGACGTCGTCGAGGGCGAGGTTGGGATGAGCGAGGCAGTCGTGAACGAGACGCAGATGTTGCCGGCTGAGGTCGAGCTCCCAGATGCGCTTGTCGTACTTGGTGCCGAAGAGGAGGCGACCGCGGTGTATCCAGGCTCCTTCGCCACCGCGAAACTCCGTCGTGATCGCAGAGCGATCGGGTGCGTTCGTGCCGACAGGATGCCAATCGACGGGTGCGGGTGCAGCCGAGATGTTCGTCAGGTCCACCGCGGCTGCGGTGAGCAGACCGGCATCGAGTCGACCCGGCACGGTCGGGGTGAATCGATACAGTCGGCCGACGTTTTGGTCCTCGGTGAGATAGACGTCGCTGGTCAGTGGGTCGACCACTGATGCCTCGTGATGGAACGTTCCCAGCAACGGTCGAACGACGCCCTCGCCAGCGTTGAACGGATCGCATTCCCAGACCTGGCCATCCAGCCAGTTCTCCTCACACGAGAGATAGGTGTTCCACGGCGTCGGGCCGCCGCTGCAATTGCGGGTGGTGCCAGACAGAACCGAATAGGCGTCGATCACTCGTGCGTCCACGTCGAACCGAAGTGCGGAAACACCGCCGCCTCCGCCGTCCCGTTCATGATTGGCGACATAGACCCAGCCCCCATTGGGATGCGGGAAGCAGGCGCCGCCATCGGGGTTCGACCGCCATATGAAGTCCGTGCCTGGCACGGTCTGTCGTGCGGTCGCCAGGACTCGGCTGGTGAAACCGTTCGGCAGCCGGATGCCGTTGACGTCGGGTGGCCCGAGCGGCCCGTACCGACCGTCGCCGACCACGTCGACAGTACCTCCGACCAGCGCACGGTCGAACAGTGCGATGCTCACCGTGGCGCCGACAGCCGCGCCACTCGCCTGTCGGAGGAAGCGACGCCGGGAGACATGCACGAGGTCAGTCTGTCAGTGTCCGAGGTGAGCTGCGGCGGTTGCCCGGTAACGGTCCCCGGCAACGAGTTCCCCGTCAGCGACCACCCAATGTGGTCGTCGGTCCAATTGAGTGGTCGGGATGGGTCCTGATCAGTTATCATTGCGAAAGCGGAGTAGCAAAAAGGCGAAGGGCGAGGCATGCAATCAAGGGCGGAACGACGGAAGTATTCACGCGGGCAACGACTGGGGGCGAGGGCCATCATCGCTGCCTCGGCGATGCTCTGCATCACCGTGGGGAGTTCGTCAGCCGGAGCTCAGGAGTCTGGCTCCGACACGGTGGCCTACTGGCCGCTCGATGCGAGTAGCGGGTCCAGTGCGACCGATCTCGCTGGCTCGAACGATCTCGATCTCGTCGGCGGACCGACCTGGCAGCCCAGTGGTGGCAGGTCGGCCGGTGCGTTGGCGTTCGACGGGTCGAACGATTTCGCTTCGATCGACGACGCTGGCCTCGGCGCCGCGTTCCCCGGCAAGAACGGTGCCGACACCGGTGATTTCACGCTCATGGCCTGGATCAACCCGGATGAGCTGACGGACCGCCAGCCCATCTTCTCCAAGCAAGGTACGAGCGAGAGCGGCGTCCGACGGGGCTACCTGCTCAGTGCAAGCACCTCATCGGGAGACGGGCGGCTCTATTTCGAGATTTCCAGCGGCGAGGCGGGAAGCAATCGAACCGTCGTCACCTCAGACGGTCCTCTTGCTTCTAACACCTGGCAACACGTGGCAGTGACCTATCAGTTCGTCGACGACGGCACCTCGGTCATCACGCTCTACGTCGATGGCCAGGAGGTGGGTGGAACCAGCAGCGCTGGGGGTCCGCTCCAGGCCAATCCGCAGCCGCTCGACATCGGCCGCTACTACTGGTCGAACAGTTACAGC
>CAXMZV010000456.1:0-4162 GCA_964199985.1 Candidatus Ilumatobacter isfjordensis
GGTCGGAGGAACCGGTGTCGTGGGGATCGTTGTGGTGGTTGTAGTGGTGGTGGTTGTCGTGGTGGTCGTCGTTGGGGCGATGTCGGCGCTGGCCTTGAGCGGTCCAGTGAGGCGGTACACGAGGCGGAGTTCGGCGCCGGCGTCCAGGGTGAAGTCCTGCTCGATGAGCTCGATCGACACCCCGCTGGACTGGCGCACCGCAGTGGGCGCTCCGGTGTCGGATGATCCGACCGGGCCGCTGAGCGCGGTGATCGTTCCCGCACCGAGCGACAATGCACCGATGGCCAAGCCAGCCATCGTTCGGCGCAGCCGAGCAGGCGGCGTGTTGGGCTGGCTCATCGAGTGCCACCGTGCCGGTGGAGGTCGTCGCCCGACAGCTCGAGGATCGTGAGCGTTTCGGATCGTCGGCGAAACCCGAGGTCTGCATAGAGCGCCAATGCCGCCTCGTTGTCGAGCGCGGTGTTGACCATCGCGGTGGTGGCACCGCGGCGCCGCATCCAGCGCATCGAGTCGTCAACGAGTCGGCGCGCCATCCCGTGCCGACGGAGTTGCGGGTCCACCGCGAGTCGCTGGAGGTAGCCGAAGGCGCCTGACTGGCCCGTGAGAGCGAATCCACCGATGTGTTGGGCGCCGTTTGCGTCGCTCACGGTGACGACACGTGCTCGGTGGCGTGGCGTGGCGTCTGCGATGTCATTGAGCGACCGGACGTCGTTGCCCCACGGGTCGCCGAACGCTCGGCGGTCGAGCGCGGCGACGTCGGGCAGGTGCGAGGCTCGCAGCCGTTGGGTTTCTGACCGCCGACGGCGAGAGGCTCGAGCGGATTCGGGGTCGAGGCGTGCTTCGAGCAGGGCGAGGGTGTCGATCGGACGAAAGCCGGCCCCGGTGAACGCCGCGGCTGCGGCCGGGAACATAGCGCCGGTCCGAACGGCTCGGACTTCAGGGTTGGCGGTGACGACTTCGGCCATCCAGACGCCGACCGACTCGGGGGTCGGGACCATGTTGTGGTCGAGCAGGATCACCTGGGTGACGTCAGGTTCGTACGGCCAGACAGCGAACCTGGCGCGCACGTGATCGTGGAGCCCCAGCCCCTCGGTCGTGTCGGTCACCGAACCGACGCTACTGCGGCGACGGTCTGTCCACCGGTCGCCGTGCCGTCGGGTTGTCGTGGGGTTGCTGTCAGGTCGGGAGGGCGGCGCGGCGACCATCAGCCCGCTTGCGCGACGAATCGCCATATCGTCTGACCTCGTGGTTCCCGATCGTTTCGCACCCGTGTTGCGCGAGCTTGCACCGCTCACGGAACGGTTTCGCGCTGCCGGTCATCGCCTGTATCTCGTTGGCGGAACCGTGCGCGACCTCCTCGTCGACTCGGGCCGCACTGATTTCGACCTCGATCTGACGACCAACGCGCGTCCTGATCAGATCAAGGCCTGCCTCGAAGGCTGGGCCGATGCAATCTGGAGTCAGGGCGAGAAGTTCGGCACGATTGGCGCCCACAAGGTCAACCCTGAGACCGGCGAACGGCGTCCGTACGAGATCACCACGTTCCGCGCCGAGGCCTACACCGACGATTCCCGCAAGCCGCACGTCGTGTTCGCCGACGAGATCGAGACCGATCTGTCGCGCCGCGACTTCACGGTCAACGCGATGGCCCTCGAACTCACGGGCGACAGTTCCGCTGGCGACAGCTCGCCGGTCTTGGTCGACCCGTTCGACGGTGCCGTTGACCTGGCAACACGGACATTGCGGACGCCGATGGGCCCGGACGTCAGCTTCAGCGACGATCCGCTCCGGATGTTGCGGGCGGCGCGCTTTATCGCTCGCTACCAATTGCAGCCGTCCGAAAAACTTGTGGCGGCCGTGAAGGCGATGGCTGACCGGCTCGAGATCGTGTCGGCCGAACGCATCCGCGACGAGCTCGACAAGTTGATGGTGGTCGATCACCCATCGCCGGGGCTGTGGTTTCTCATCGAGACCGGGTTGGCCGACCACTTCTTTCCCGAGCTGCCGGCGATGCGCCTCGAACACGACCCGATTCACCGCCACAAAGACGTGCTCACGCATTCCCTCGCGGTCGTGGAGAACGTTCGGCCAATCAGCGCGCACCCGGCGATCGTCTCAGGCGCTCGACCCGAGTTCGACTTCCGCCTCACGCGGCTGGCTGCGCTGTTCCACGACATCGGCAAGCCGCGCACACGTGGCTACCTCGAAGGCAAGGGCACCACGTTCCATCATCACGACGCCGTGGGTGCTCGGATGACGAAGAAGCGGTTGTCGGCACTGCGCTACTCCAACGACGACATCGCGGCAGTGACCGAACTGGTTGCGCTGCACTTGCGCTTCCACACCTACTCGATGGGGTGGTCCGATTCAGCGGTGCGCCGCTACGTGCGTGACGCCGGGCCGCTTCTGCAAGAACTGAACGTGCTCACACGCTGCGACTGCACAACACGCAACGCCAAGAAGGCAGCGCGCCTGTCGCGACGGATGGACGAACTCGAAGCACGGATCGACGAGTTGGCCGAGGCAGAAGAGCTCGCGTCGTTGCGCCCTGAGATGGATGGCAACGAGGTGATCACCCATCTCGACATCACGCCCGGTCGTGATGTCGGCGAGGCGATGAAGTTCCTGATGGAGGTTCGTCTCGAAGACGGCCTCATCGGCGACGATGCCGTCCGAGCACGCCTCGACGCCTGGTGGGCCGAACGCCAAGCCGACTCCTGACGCAACTGTCCCCTTTCTTGGCCTTTCTTGGCCGGGGGGAGGACGAGCGGGACAGGGCATCCTCGAACGGACTGGTGCGACCCCGTACTTTGGCGCGGTGCGGACAGGCGATGCGAAACGGCGGACGGTGCGCTCGTGGTGGCTGTTGTTGCCCGTCGTGGTCGTGTCGGTCGGTCTGATGGCGACGGCAGCACTCGTGGCTGCAACCGACCCGGAAACCAACACAGCGCTCGTCATTGCGGCGATCAGCGCAGTCTCGATCGTGGCGGTCTTGGTGACGTGGCTGGAGGCCCGGCACTTCGGGCGGCGCCTGCGGACCACCATCGATGAGCTGTCCGACACCCAGCACGACCTCCGTCAACTGCTCGACGGTCTTCCCGATGCGGTGATCGGTCTCGATGAGCGCGGCATGATCAATTCCGCCAACGGCAAGGCAGCGACGCTCAGCGGTCGGTCGGTCGATGATCTGATCGGCCGAGGTTTCCTGTCGATGATCGGCGAGGCCGATCGCGAGTCGGTCTCCGAACGCTGGCAGCGCGTGGACCTCGGTGACCGGGTGCCCGCCCTGCAGGATGGGATCTCAAGTGCCGGCGACTTGGCCGTGTTCGAACTCATCGACGCCGATGGCGAACTCCACCTGGTGGAGGCTTCGATGCACGTCTCGCACGGCGATCGCGGCAACGTGGTGCTGTTGCGCGACGTGAGCGATCGCAAGCGGACGACGACAGCGCTGGAGCAGGCGCGGCGGCGGTTTCAGCAGGCGTTCCATTCAGCTCCGACCGGGATGGCGCTCGTGCGGCTCGACGACGGTCGGATCGTCGACGCCAATCAACCGCTTGCTGAAATGCTCGGTCGACCACTCGACGACATGCTCGGCGAGCCGATTCGCGCGATCACGCATCCGGACGACGTCGCGTCCGCGGCACGTCAGCGCGCTCAGCTCGAACTGGGAATCGCCGACACGTACGCAATCGAGCAGCGGTACCTGCGTCGCGACGGCGAGTACGTGTGGGCACGGACCCGTGTCTCGGTCACCGAAGACGACGGTGTTGCGCTTGCCATCACGCACATCGAGGACATCACTGAGCAGCGTCGCAACGCCGAACTGCTCAAGCACGCGGCGACCCATGACGATCTCACCGACTTGCCCAATCGCACGGCGCTCGTCGGGCGTCTCGACGCGTTGCTGAACGTTGCACAGCCCGGGCAAGTCGCAGTGCTGTTCATCGATCTCGACAATTTCAAGATGGTCAACGACAGCCTCGGGCATGGCGTGGGCGATCATCTGTTGCGTGAGGTCGCTCGACGATTTCGTGGTGTGATGCGCGACGGCGATCGCTTGGCGCGCTTCGGTGGCGACGAGTTCGTTGTCTTCATCGACCGTGTCGCCATCGGCGGAGAGGACACACCGAGTGGTGCGTTCGTCGACCCGGCCGCAGTG
>CAXMZV010000457.1:0-4160 GCA_964199985.1 Candidatus Ilumatobacter isfjordensis
GCACCGGCGTGTCGAACTCCGGGGTGGTGTTGGCCGCGATCGTCCAGACGAACGTCTCGGAGTCTGTGCCGCCCTGGCCATCGGACACGGTGACGGTTACAGCGAAGACCGTGCCGTTCGCGATCCTGAGGTCGAACGTGCCGGAGATGAGCCCAGAGGCGTCGGAGCTGAGGCCGGTGGGAAGGCCAGTCGCCGAGTACGTCAGCGAGTCACCGTCGTCGTCGGAGGCGGCGAGCAGTAGGTTGATTGCCTCGCCGGCCTCGCTGGCCTGGTCGCCGATGGTGCTGAGCACCGGATCGACGTTGACCGGGGTGATCGTCCAGTCGAACGTCTCGGAATCAGAGCCGCCGTTGCCGTCTGCCACGGTCACGATGACGGAGTACACCGAACCCGTTGCGGCGGTCTGGCTGACCGTTCCGGTGATTAGACCCGTTGCGGTGTTGATCGCCAGACCGTCGGGCAGGTTCGTCGCTGCGTAGCTGAGCGTGTCGCCATCAGCGTCGAGCGCGGTGAACCCGACCGAGACAGCGTCACCTTCGTCGTTGGTCTGATCAGCGGTCGGATCGAGGACCGGATCGGTGTTCGGAGTCGGGTCGCATCCGGACCCGAAGTTGTCGGACACCTCCGCTGCGTTGAGGGCATCGTCATAGATCGAGACTCGGCAGAACGTGCCGAGCCAGCCACGGGAGCCGTTGCCGACGTTGCCGAGCACGAGCGGGAAGCTCCCGTCCCAGTTGGTGGCCGTTCCACCGATGGTGTCGGAGCCGACCTGGACACCGTTGACGTAGATCGTTCGAGCACCGGATGCGGTTCGGGTCGCCACCACATGGGTGAGGTTGGCCGACGTGACGCCGGTCGATGTGAACAGTTCGGGCGTTCCGCCGAGGCTCGACGTCGTCCGTGTGCGGACCGAGTAGACGCTGTTCGGGAGATTGGAATACGCACCCTGGCCGAGCATGAAGTTGCGGGCGAACTGCGTCGGTGCGTTCGACACGAGGCGCGCTGGTCCGCTCTGTGTGCCCGGCGCTGGGGTGACCCAGGCCTCTACTGTGAACTCACCCGAGGCGGTGACGGCATTGTCGAGCTTCTGGGACTGCGGCGCGGAGATCGTCGTCACCGAATCGATGACGAGCCCGCCATCGGGGAGCCAGGTGACGTTGTTCGGGTTCGCGATGGTGAGGTCGAGCGGAGCGCCCGACCCGGAGTCGGCCACGGTCGCGCCGGACCCTTCGGTGAAGTCGTAGTTGATCAGCGGGACCGGCCCGGTGACGATGCTGACGGTCCAACTGAAGTTGACCGAGGCGGAGCCACCCTTGCCGTCGCTGACGGAAACGGTCACGGCGTAGGGAGAAGCGGCGGAGGCGCCGGCGGCCACGGTGCCGGTGATCGCTCCCCGTCGTCGGGTTGATCGTCAGACCCGTCGGCAGTCCTGCGGCGGCGTACGTGAGCGTGTCGCCGTCGACATCGGTCGCTGACGTGGGCAGGCTCACGCTCGCACCCTCGTTGCTCGACTGGCCGGAGACCGCTCCGAGCACCGGCGCCACGTTGACCGCGGTGATCGTCCAGGAGAACGACTCGCTGTCGGAGCCGCCCTTGCCATCGGAAACCGAGACGGTCGAGGTGTACGGCGAGCCGGAGGCGGCGACCTGGGAAACGGTGCCGGTGATGAGGCCGGTCGTCGAGCTGATTGTCAGCCCTGGCGGCAGCGCCGACGCCGAGTAGGTGAGCAGATCGCTGTCGGGGTCAGTGGCGGAGGTCGACACTGAGATGGTCTGACCCTCGTCGCTCGCCTGGGCACCGATCGGATCGAGCACTGGGCTGCTGTTGCCGGTGATCTCCCAAGAGATCATCTCGGTGTCGTTGCCGCCGGCGCCGTCGCTGACGGCCAGGTCAACCGTGTACGGCGAGCCCGCTACGGCCCCGACCGTGACGGTGCCCGCGATCACGCCGGTGGCGCTGTTGATCGACAGGCCGGTCGGCAGATTCACCGCCGAGTAGGTGAGCGCATCACCGTCGACGTCACTCGCCGGGACGGACAGCGAGAGGGTCTGCCCCTCGGCGGAATTCTGGTCACCGACAGATCCCAGCACCGGGTCGATGTTGACCGCATCGATCGTCCAGACGAAGTTCGTCGAATCGGACCCGCCGTTGCCGTCGGCGGCCGTGACCGTGACCGTGTACGGGGAACCGGTGGCAGCGGACTGTCCGACGGTGCCGGTGATCGCACCAGTCGAGCTGTTGATCGTGATGCCTGCCGGCAGGTTGGTCGCAGAGAACGAAAGCGTGTCACCGTCGGGATCCGTGGCCGATGTGGCGACCGACACGGTGTTGCCTTCAACGCTGTTCTGGTTTGCGACAGTGTCGACAACCGGGGCGTTGTTCGGAACACCGCATCCTGTGTCGAAGTTGTCAGTGACCTGCGCAGGACTCAACGCTGCGTCGTAGACGGCGACCAGACAGTAGGTGCCGAGCCACGGACGGTCGCCGGATTCGACGTTGCCGAGGACCAACGGGTAGGTGGAGTTCCAGTTCGCTGTGTTTCCGCCGAGGGTGTCGTTGGCGACCGCAACGCCGTTGACGTAGATGGCTCGTTGACCCGCCGCGTCGCGGGTGGCGACGACGTGGGTGAGCTCTGTTGAGACGACGCCGGTCGAGGTGAAGAGTTCGGGAGTGCCCCCGACCGCGCTGCTGGTGCGCGAGCGGAAGGAGAAGACATTGTTGGGGAGGTTTCTGTAGGCGCCTTGGCCGAGGAGGAAGTTGCGGTCGAAGGGGCTCGGCGAGTTCGAGATGAGTCGGGCTGGGCCGGACTGCGTCCCAGCCGCCGAGGCGACCCATGCCTCGAGGGTGAATGCCCCCGATGCCTTGACGGCGTCGACCACTTTTGTGGCGCCGGTGACCGAAGAAATCTTGGTGCTTGCGTCGATGGTGAGACCGCTGCCAGGGAGCCAGGTGACGTTGGCCGGATTGGCGATCGTCAGGTCCAGGGCGTTGCCCGATCCGGAGTCGCCAACGGTTGTGCCGGACCCTTCGGCGAAGTCGTAGCGAACGATCTCGCCCGGCGTGCGTGCCGCTTGCGCCACACCACCAGTGGACAGGACGAGTGTCAGCGTGGACACCACCATCCCGATCGCAGCCGCCAGCGCTACGCCCCGCCGAGTTCGTCCTCGATGCTGCACCGATGCGGAGTCCGATGCCTTCGTGATTGCCCGACGTTCCTTCATGTTGCCCTCCCAGGCCGTGATCTTCGTGACGTCCGAACAGAGCGAAGATTGGACTCACGAAACACGCAAGGAACACTTCCCATCCGCCAAGACGAAGACACAGCATCGTCACAACCAGCGCCGGCCCGCAAGGTGAGGCACCCGAATGTGACCCACGGCACAGATGCTCAACCACTTTCTGTGGTCTTCTCGGATCGGGGCGCGCGTGCCCACCGACGACATCGACCCGACCTTGACGATTCGCAGACCGACCACCGTGGTGGGTCGGAAACCGCGTGGCGTCGTCGACGCGACCACCTATCCTCGAACCACGGGGAGAAGCATCACCCCACGGCGACGGCGAAAGAAGGCGGGAAACAGATGACCAGATCGATCGACGCTACGAACGAAATCTGTCAGCGCGACAGCGCAAGCAATCCGCTGGGGGCGTCATGAACACGCCCGAAGTCACTGTCGTCGTCGGCACTCGAAATCGGGGTCCGCTCGTCGCTGACACAGTCAAATCAATCCTCTCCAGCGAGCGCATCGATGTCGAATTGATCGTGATCGATCAAAGCGATGAGGACACGAGTCAGCATGCGGTCGAAGCCCTCGGCGCAGACGATCGCCTCGATTTTCGTCGAAGCGACACCGTCGGCGTCAGCTTGGCTCGAAACATCGGGATTCGCAGTGCAACATCTCGCATCGTGTTGATCACCGACGACGACGTCGTGGTCGAACCCGACTGGGCGCGAACGTTCCACGACGCGATGATGGCGGCCCCCGACGTCGCCGTTGGGTTCTGTCAGGTCCATCCCGGCCCGCATTCTGCCGACGACGGCTTCATCCCCGCGTACGAATTCGACACGGATCTGACGATTGATCGCCTCCGCGACAAGCACCGCATCCAAGGGATCGGCGCGGGCATGGCCGTGCGCCGTGACGAGGTCCTGGCCATTG
>CAXMZV010000458.1:0-4159 GCA_964199985.1 Candidatus Ilumatobacter isfjordensis
CTCGTCAGTGACGGTCACCGTCACCGTTGCGGTGTCACACGTGGCGGTCGGGGTGTCGTCATCACAGATCGTGTAATCGAACGTGTCCACACCAACAAACCCAGGCGCCGGCGTGTAATCAAACGTGCCATCACCAATGTCGACGACCGTGCCAACCGTGACCGCCGTATCCAAGCTGCCAGCCAGATAGGCGGCATCATCAGTCAGATCGTCGTTGCCGATCGCATCGATCGGCGTCGCCGCCGTCGTGTCCTCGGCGATCGTCGCCGAATCATCCGCCGCCACCGGTGAACCCTCATCGGTCACCGTCACCGTCACCGTTGCTGTGTCGCACGTGGCGGTCGGGGTGTCGTCATCACAGATCGTGTAATCGAACGTGTCCACACCAACAAACCCAGGCGCCGGCGTGTAATCAAACGTGCCATCACCAATGTCGACGACCGTGCCAAGCGTGACCGCCGTATCCAAGCTGCCAGCCAGATAGGCGGCATCATCAGTCAGATCGTCATTGCCGATCGCATCGATCGGCGTCGCCGCCGTCGTGTCCTCGGCGATCGTTGCGGTGTCATCCGCCGCCACCGGTGAACCCTCATCGGTCACCGTCACCGTCACCGTCGCCGTGTTCGACACGTCACCGTCGTTGTCGAGGATGGTGTACGTGAACGTGTCGTCGCCGACGAAACCGGCGGCGGGTGTGTAGTCGAACGTTCCATCGGCATTCAGCACCAGCGTGCCGTTCGAGACGTCGGCGATGAGAGCGACAGATGTGAGGTCGAGCGTGCCGTCGGAATCCGCATCGATGCCAACGCCAGTGTCGTCAGCGGTGGCATCGGCCGAGAGAGGCGCCTCCTCGGTGACCGTGTAGGCGTTATCGGTTGCGACCGGTGGATTGTTGACCGTGAGCGGTACGGAGTCCGTGTTGTCGGTGAGATCCGGGTCGGTTGGGCCGGTCTGCGACACAGTTGCCGTATTGATCACGGTCGTACCACCCGCGGCCGCATCGACTGTCGCTTCGATCACGAGGTCGGCACTTGCCAACGCGGCCAGGGCACCGACTGTCCAAACGCCGGTCGAGTCGTCGTAGCTGCCAACGCTCGGAGTGTCATCGACGTACGTGACACCGCTTGGCAGCAGATCTGCGACGCTGACACCCGTGGCGTCATCGGCCCCGCCGTTGGTCACGGTGATCGTGTAGAAAACCGTCGAACCGGCCGGGGGTGTGTCGTCGTCGATCGTCTTGGTGATACCCATGTCTGCGCTCTGAACGACGGTGAGCTCAGTGTCGGTGTTGTTGGTGCCGTCGGACTCGGCGGTGGTCGTCGAGACCGCGGCATCACTCGAGAGATCGGCAACCTGTGTCGACAACACATCGATGACCACCACGACATTGACCGAGTCGCCGGCGGTGATCGTGGCGAGATCGCAGGTGACCACACCGCCAACTTCGCTGCATGATCCGACATCGGGCGTCGCTGACACGAACGTGATGTCGCCCGCCGGCAGGTTCTGCACCAGTTCAACAAGATCGGCATCGGACGGGCCGTTGTTGGTCGCCGTCAGTGTGTAGATGAGCTGACTGCCCGACGCAATCGGATCAGGTGTGTCAGCGATCGAGACCGTGACATCGGCCAGCGGCGTCAAGATGTCGACGTCTGTGGCCGAGTTGCCCCCTGGCGTCAGGTCGGCGCCGTTTGCGCCGTCGTCGGCGATCGTGGCGGTATTCGAGAGGCTGCCCGTTGCGGACGACTCGACATCGACGGCGAAGGTGACCGAACCGCTGGCTCCGGCTGCAACCGTGCCCACTGTGTAACTACATGTGGTGCCTGATGTCGAACCGTCGGCGCAGCTCCACGTCGCCGTCGAAGCACCCGCATCGTATGTTGCGCCGGCTGGCACCGTCTCGGTGATGGTGACCCCGGTCGCGCCTTGGGTTCCGTCGTTGGTGTACGACAGGGTGTACGTCACCGTCGTACCCGGCGTCGCCGTGGTGGCGCCGTCGGTCTTCGAGATCGTGAAGTCGGGGGCCGCGGTGACCGGAGTCGTGTCCGTGGCCGATTCGTCGGTGGCGCCGTCGTCCGCGATGGTTGCGGTGTTGCTGATGGCGGCGACGCCGGCCGGGAGAGTCGTGTCGACGTTGACGGCGAACGTGACCGTTCCCGAGGCGCCGTCGGCGACGGTGCCGACCGCATACGTACAACCGGTGCCGGCTGGGTCACCGTCGGTGCAGGTCCAGCCCGCGGTCGACGCGCCGGCAGCGAACGTCGTGTCGACCGGAACGGTCTCGCTGAGTACGACTCCGGTCGCGTCGGCGTGGCCGGTGTTCTCATAGGTCAGGGTGTAGGAGATCGCGTCGCCGGTGGCGACGGTGGCCCCACCATCGTCCTTCGAGATCGTGAGGTCGGGCTGGGCGTACACGGTGTGCGAGTCGGAGCCCGTGACCTGAGTCGCGAAGCCGTCAGGGTGGTACAGGGCGCTGACCGTGTTCGTGACAGCCTCCGTCGCTGCACCGAAGTCGCCCGACGCCAACGTGTAGTCGACGGTGAACGTGCACGAGGCTCCGGTCGCGATGCGATCGCAACCGGCCGTCGTGGCCGCGGCGCGGAGCGCGCCGATCACATCATCGGTGATGTAGCCATCGTCGAGCGGGGTCACTGTGTCGGCGAAGATCAGGTCCGGGGCACCCAAGGTTGGGGACTCCACAGAATCATTGGTGACGGTGAACGAGTACGTCACGGTGTCACCAGGGTTGGCGTAGTCGAGCCCGCCATCGACTGTCACACCTGCTGTCGCAGACTTGTCAATGCTGACTGCCGGTGAGAAGACTTCCAGTGTGTGCGCGTCCGTAGCCGTGACAGATCGGATGCCGTTCGGTGGAACCAGCGACACCTCAGCCGTATTCGTGATAGTTCCCGGCGCTACCCCGGCTGGCACCGTGTAGTCGTGGGTGAATGTGCACGTACCGTTGGCGGCGATCGTCCCACATGCGGTCTGGGCAACCGTGGTCAGGTCGCCCAAGATGTCGTCGGTGAAGGCGCCCACTGTCATCGGTACGAGTGCACCCGTGATCGTGAACGAATACGACACAACGCTGTCGTCGGGAGCCAGAGCGGGACCAGTTTTTTCGAGGGAAACCGATCCACACATGTTGAAGGACGACAGGAGCAGATCCTTCAACTGGGCATTCTCCAGAGTGGATGAACGAGACGTCGCGACAAGCGTGTTGAAACACCCCAGGTTGTTGCCGAGCGTTGTGTTCAGGTTGAGGCCAGTTTCGAGATAGGAGTCGACCGGAAGGACGTTCGCAGTCCCGGCCTTCGGCGTGTATGGCCATGGCGACGCGATGTCGGCATTGTTGGCGGAACCACAGATCGCGTCGGTACTCGGCGCGGTTCGGCAATCGTTGACGGTCGTATTGGTCAACACGAGCCCGCCGGACTGCCAGACCAACAACCGGACCTGCGGTACGCCGGACTGAAAGTCGGTGACGACGAGCAGGTCGCCTTCCTCGTGAGTCGCCAGAGCTCCGGTGGAATTGCGGAACGTGTTGTCGGCTGCCACCGTGACATCTTGTTGGAGGAGCCAGAAACCCATGGATGATGCCCCGACGTTGGCGTAGCGATCCACGCCGAGGTACAACACCGTGTCCCCGCCCGAGTCGATGTACGTAGCCGCGTACGCGTTGGTGACCTCGTTCTTGTCCGGAACGCTCGCACCCCCCGCGGACCACTGATCGATGTCGGAGACGTCCTTGGAGCCGCCCCCGGTGAAGTAGGAACCATCAGAGATCCCGTCGGCGATGAACGCCGCGGCGAGCGCTGAGCTGTTGCCGAGGTACACGTTTGCGAAGTCGTCAGGTGAAACGCCAACGGTGTCGTCGACCGCGTTGCCCTCCAACTCGAACGCATCGAAGATGTCCGCCGTGGCCACGGAGGGCGCCGTGGCGAGCACCACGAACGAAGCGGCGGCGATCATGGAGGTCGCAACCACCAGCCGCACGCGCCCAAGAATTCCCGCTCGTTTCTTCAATTGCACATCCGTTCTGTTTCCCAACGCTGGTCGCATGCGTGGCGGCGCATCAATTTTCATACAGCAGTTATCGGTCTGTCTGAACCAAATCTTGACATTTCATCGGTGCCGTGTCGCGGACGCGATCTAGATG
>CAXMZV010000459.1:0-4149 GCA_964199985.1 Candidatus Ilumatobacter isfjordensis
ACGAGCAGCGTCGAGTCGCCGCTGATCGCTGCTGCGAGATGCTCGCCCACCCAGGTCTTGGCCTTGCCCGGCACACCGAGCAGCAACAGCGCACGGTCAGTGGCGAGCGTGGCAACGGCGATCTCAATCAGTCGTTGCCGGCCCACGTACTTGGGTGAGATGATCGTGCCGTCGCTGAGTGTTCCGCCGAGGAGGTAGGTCACGACTGCCCATGGCGAGAGATTCCAGCCGGGCGGGCGGGCCCGATCGTCGGCGGCGGCAAGCGCTCTCAGCTCGTGCGCGAACTGCTGCTCGGCGTGCGGTCGCAGGATGTCAGCAGCCGGCGGGACGTTGGCGTTGGTCATCGGCATCGACGTTACCCAGATGCCGCGCGCCGAGCGCTCGCAGACTCTTTCTCCGATTTCCGAAATCCGCTGCGACACTGGAGCAATGGCGGCCGTCAGCATGCGTGGAGCGAAGAAGCTCCAGGACGAACTCGAGAGCTTTGCATTGTCCCTGCCCGAGGCGTGGTTCGACACGCCCTGGGACGAGAGCCGTGTCACGAAAGTCCGCAAGCAGATCTTCGCGTTCTACGGCAATCAGGACGCTCCGAGCATCGGTGTGAGACTGATCGACTCTCTCGACGAGGCCATGAACCTGCCCGGCGCCTCGGCGATGTCGTATGACATGGGTGATGACGGCTGGACCAACATCCCGATCCCCGGTCTCGACGACGGCGCCACCGACATGCTGCACCGATTCATCGAGGAGAGCTTCCGGTCGATCGCTCCAAAGGCGCTGGTCGAGCAGCTCGACGACGAACTCGCCGACTGATCGCGTCGCCAAACTCAGCGCATCAACTCGTCAAGCATGCGGTGACGGGTGGTGGCGAGGTCGCCGAGCACGGTGGCGAGACCGTGACCTGACGCCATCGGGTCGACGCTGTCAAGTACGTCGGCGAGGTCCACCAACGCATCGGGGCGAATGCGGGCGACGAGGTTGACCAGCATTGGCTTGTGACTCTGACCGAGCGAGCCAGTCTCGATCGACTGCGCGAGCACAGCGCCGGATTCTGCCCCGGGCCAGTCGAGCATCTGCGCCAATTCCGGAGCGATCGGCAGTTCGGGCAACTCACTCAGCGCCTCGGGGCTGACCGTTGCCGCAGGATGTCGGGGTTCGAGGCCGGCGAGATGGCCGACCAACCAGCGTCCGGCCGCACCAGCGCCAACCATCACGCGGGTCCGTCGGACTGGGTCACTGCGGTGGCGAAGCAGCATCGCAGGGAGCAGTTCGGGGGCGATTCGCCAGCCATTGCTGATCAGTGTCAGTGTCCATTCGTCTTCGAGCACCGGCCACGACACGGTGATGTGATGCCAGCGATCGACTGCTGCGGGGACACACATCGGGCGGTCATCGGTGTCCGGTACGACAATCTCGTCGAGCACCGGCCCTGGCACCACCCCGGCACGCCGCACCGCGGTACACGCTGCAACCTGAGCGAGCATCCGTTCCGACGGCGACGACCGGGCGGTGTCAGCGACGATGTCTGCCAAGGGGCCAGGTGGATCCGGCGGGTCGCGGCGGTCCGTCCCCAGCAGCGCCGCCGTCACGAGCTGCTGCCAATGTTGCTGCATCGACACCGGCGTCGTTGAGAGATCCGTCATGCGGCACTCACGAACGACGTGTTGGCCCGCGGCCCGATGTCGACCGTTCGGTCCGGCAAGTGGATCGACAACGGGACCACGCCGTGCGGCGTCCACTCGACGGTGAGATCGACCGGCTTGCCCTCGGACACCGCGAGCAGCATCGCCACTCCGGCGTCGAACGCCCGCGTGCCGAGATCAAGAATCGGCAGGCTTCCGGTCGCATCCGCCAACGCCCACGCCTGTCCAGCCCGGGCGAGGCGTGCGCGCACCGTCACCGGGACGCGATCGAGCCACGGCTCGGTCGCCACCATCGCACCGACTTCGGCGCATCCGTCCGCGATCGAACATGCCGACGCCGTGAACAGCGATGCCACGTTCTGGCCCTCAACCGGATCGTCGTACCTGGTGCCGACGAGTGCGCGTAGTGCTGGCCCGGGATAGCGATGCAGGTCCGCACGCAACGAGGAGCCGACGGGCAGCGACGTGTCGAGGCTCTGCTGGTATGCGGCGAAGGACAACGCCAACGCCCATCGTCCGGAGTTCGCTCCGCGGAGCCAGTGCCGCCGCACTTCGATGCGGTCTTCGCGCACGTCGCTGCGTCCAGCGATCAGCCACTCGTCGGTGTCCGGAACGCCCGCCAGAACGTCGGCCTGGCGAACTTGCCACCCGACGGTGGTCGCCACGGCGTCCGCGAGCGAGCTCGGCAGCGAGCCAATCCGCCGCCCCGCTTGAGCGAGGAGGTGCAGAATCCCCAGCTCGGCAAGCACATCGTCGTGCCAGTCGGGCGATGCGCCCACCAGTCCGGCCAGTCGGCGGATCCGGTTGGCCAGGCTGCCAGCCTGGGCGTCGACCAACCGTGCCGCGAGCTGATCCCACGTGGCGTAGCGAGCGAGCGACGGGTCGGCGAGTCCCGTTCGGATCCGGTCGTCGAGCCAACGGTCGAGCTCCGCAAGCCCAGCGTGCATGCGCGCCACGCGATCGTCGCGCGCCGAGTTGCGATCGGGTTCGGGGAGCGGCGCAGGCGGGTCAGGCTGTTCGTCACCGATCGCTGCACCGTCGACCGTCGCGCTGTCGCCACCGGACTGCCCGTCGGCTTCACTCTCTGGCGCCGTCGTTGCCAATCGAGATCGTGCGGCCGTACGGCGTTGCATCCAGGCCTCGACGTGCGATGGCGTGACCGTGTCCGCGATCTGTCCGCGTACCCACAGCAGAAGCAGCGCCAACGCGTGTTTGCAGGGCGTCTTGCGACTCGGGCACGTGCACAAAAAGCCGAGGTGCCCATAATCGACCATCGTGTCGTAGGGCTCCGCACCGCTCCCCTGAAACGATCCCCATACAGCATCGCTGTCAGCACCGAGGTTGCTCCACCGCGTCGGCGTGGCGAGTGGCTGAGCAGCAGTCATTGCTGAGGCCGACGGCGCGATCGATGCGACTTGCTCGACCGACCATGCTGCGCTCACCAATCCGAGAGTACCGCCAGTCCGTTTCGCCCTCCCCCACTGATGCGGGATAAAAACGGACAGGGCTCTGCCAGGATAGGAGCGTGACGGTCCGGGTGATGACGTGGAATCTCTGGTGGCGTTTCGGACCATTCGAGCAACGCCTCCCGGCGATCATCGAGACGATCAGATCGGTCGACCCGGACATCATCTGCCTCCAGGAGGTCTGGAGCAATGACCGCCGCGACGTTGCCGATGAACTCGCCGCCGCGCTTGGCATGCACGCCGTACGTACCGATCCAGTCGTGTGGAACGATGAATCCTTCGGGAATGCGATCCTCGCTCGCTGGCCGGTCGAGCGGATCGCCTCGCTCCCCTTGCCGAACGCCGCTGGCGAACCCGGCCATCGCCGAATCGTGGCAGCTCGCGTCGACACACCCTGGGGCCCCTGGCCCATTGCATCGACTCATCTCGATCATCGATTCGATGCCTCGGCCTCACGCCAGGGCCAAGTGCGCCATCTACTCGAACTCGGCATCGACTGGCGCGGCGACCCGACATCCGACTTGCCGTTGATCGTCGGTGCCGACCTCAATGCCGTGCCCGACAGCGACGAGGTCCGGCTGCTCACGGGCCGCAGTCCGGGCGTCGACGGCATCGTGTTCACTGACGTGTGGGAGCAGGTCGGCAACGGACCCGGCCACACGTGGCGCGCGGAGAACCCGTACTCAACCGACAGCGCCTGGCCGAACCGACGCCTCGACTACCTGCTTGTCTCCTGGCCCCGACCAAAGCCCGTTGGTAATCCGACACGAACGTGGAACGCAGCGACCGATCCCGTCGAGGTCGACGGCGAACAGATCTGGCCCAGCGACCACTGCGCCGTCGTCGCAGACTTCATCACGCCCTGATACGTAACTCATCACCGAACGCGTGTGGATCTTGCGCACATACTGCGCAAGATCCACACGCGTTTGCTATCTCGACAGCGTCACGGGCACCGGCTTCGCAACGGCATCCGCCGCGGACTTGGCGTGGTAGCTGCTGCGGGTGAGCGGGCTGGCTTCGACGTGGCCGATGCCGAA
>CAXMZV010000460.1:0-4147 GCA_964199985.1 Candidatus Ilumatobacter isfjordensis
GATTCAGTCGGCGGACTCGGTGCTCGCCCGCTCGGCATCCTCCGCAGGCTGCTCGTCGTCTGTGTCATCCGTTGCGCTGGCCACTGCCGACGCCGCGAGTGCAGCGATTTCTGCCGATCCTCCCGCGGTGGTGTGTGTGACGGTGCCATCGGCGACTGCGTCGTCTTCCGCCCCCGTGTCGGTGTCGGTGTCGGTGTCGGTGTCGGTGTCGGTGTCGGCGCTCGCCGCCAACAGCGGGTCGGCACCCGGACTGGGATCCACGCTCGGGCTGGGCCGTACGTCGGCTGCCAGTTGGGCCTGTAGATCATCGAACGTGGCCAGCGCCGGACGGCTCTGCGCGAACTCGTCGTCGACCTCGGGGACGTCGGGCTCTCGAACGACTGGGCGAGCATCGGTCGGGCGAACCTCGTCGAGATCACGCCGCATCTGGGCCGGTTCTTGCTTCCGCCAAGCGCGGTCGTTCATTCGTTCGAGCGGTGCGAGGAGTTCGCGTTCGGGCTGGGTCTGCTTGACCAGCCAAATGGCGAGGATGACCAGAGCGACGCCGATGACACCGAGTGCGGCCACCACGAGGTAGACCGTGCGCGTTTCGCGTGCGTCGTTCGCCGCCACGATGGCGACCAGATCGCTCAGCACCTCGACGTACACCAGCGCAGAGTGTGCCAGGTCGGCACGCCGATTGCGCAGCTTGGGAGACGCCTCGTCATTGCTGCCTCATCACTGTTGATGGTGGGGACACCACACTGCTGTCCGCCCACCGAGAGTTGCCCGTTGCAGCGGCGCCCGGTCGAGCGGGCACAGTCCAAGCGCTTGCCGCCTGGTGGGGTTGAGTTCGCCCATGGTCGACCCTCCGCTCTCGAGCATGATGGGCAGGCGCTCTGCGATCGCAGCCGCAATGGAGCCAACATCTTGTTCGGTGAGCGAGTCGACGGTGCGGTGGGGCGCCACGCCTGACCACCACAGCACTTCATCGGCACACAGGTTTCCCAGGCCAGCGACCACGCCTTGGTCGAGCAAGATCGTCTTGATGGCGGCGCGTCGGCCGGAGAGCGCCTTCGCGAGGAGATCAGCATCGACGCGAAAGATGTCGACTCCGAGATGGTCGAGATCGGCGTCGAGTGAGGAGTGACCCAAGCGGCGTGGGTCGTTCACGCGCAGCGCGGGCGCATCGGTGTTGCTTGCGCCTGCGGTGTTGAGGCGGAGGCGGTCCCACTCCGGGCGATCCTTGTTCGACGAGTACTCGAGGGACTCGATTGGTGCCGCACCGTCGACGATGACACGACCGGTCATACCGAAGTGGAGCCCGAGAACATGGTCGGGTGTGTGGACTCGAATGATCTTGCCGCGGCGTTCGATTCGCTCGACCGTGGCGCCGGGCAAGACGACCGAGAGCCCTGGGTCAGCGACACGTTCGTCGATCCAGACGTCGGTGATCGTTCTTCCGACCAGCGACTCGAGTGTGCGCCGCCAGATCTCTGCTTCGAGTCCCTCGGGCACCGCTCAGGTCGCTGCCGAGGTTCGGACCGTCACAGGATCGACTTGGAGGCCGAGGACAGCATCTGTTCGATCGGCTCAGCCAGCTGATCGCCGTTGATGAGAAACGCGTCGTGTCCGTGCGGCGAGTCGATCTCGACGTAGTCGACGGGCACGTCGCTGGTGTGGAGGATCTCTGCGATCTGGCGCTGCTGGTACGCGGGATAGAGCATGTCGCTCCAAATGCCGACCGCCAGCGTTGGCGCGGTGACCCGCGCCATTGCGCGTTCGAGGCTGCCGCGGCCGCGAGCGACGTCGTGGAGGTCCATGGCCTTGCCGATGCTGAGGTAGCTGTTGGCATCAAACCGAGTCGCTATCTTCGTGCCGTGGTGTTCGAGGTAGCGCTCCACTTCGAACCGCTGCCACATGCCGAGGGTGTCGCCAACGGTTGCCTTGTCGGCCAGTTCACGGCCGAAGCGATCGGAGAAGACGTTGTCGCTGCGGAAGGTGACCTGGGCGACCATGCGGGCGATGGAGAGACCCTCGGTGGGGCCGTCGCCGGGCGCAGCGTCGTAGAAATCGCCACCGCGCCACTTCGGATCGAGGCGGATCGCACGCCTCCCGATGGCACCCCAGGCAATCTGCTGCGCCGTTGCCTGCATACAGGTGGCGATGGCGATCAGGGAACGGACCCGCCGCGGATACATCACGGCCCACTCGAGCGCCTGCATCCCGCCCATGGAGCCGCCGATGACCGACATCCACCGGCTGATGCCGAGGTGCTCCATCATTCGGGCCTGCGCCCGGACCATGTCGCGAATGGTGACGACGGGAAAGCGTGAGCCGTACGGTTTGCCGTCGTCGGGGTGCGACGATGCGGGCCCGGTGGAGCCTTGGCAGCCACCCAGCACGTTCGCGCACACGACGAAGTACTTGTCGGTGTCGATGGGCTTGCCGGGGCCAACGGTGTCGTTCCACCAGCCCGGAGTGGCGTGGCCGCGGCCGGCAGGGCCGCTTGCGTGGCTGTCGCCGGTCCAGGCGTGACAGAGCAGCACCGCGTTTGATGCGTCGGCGTCGAGACGTCCCCACGTCTCGTACGCGACGACGACATCGCTGAGCGCAGTGCCCGAGTCGAGCGCAAAGCGCCGATCGGTCGCAAAGGTGAAGAACTGACGATGGCCAGGCTCCGCGCCGGGCAGCCAGGCGCCCGTGGCGGGAAGCGCAAGTGGGTCCAGCATGACGCAGTGAATGTATCAGTCGCCGTTTGCCCGGATGCCGGACTCATCTCGCGAGTCGGGATCGTTGGCCAGAGTGTCGGTGAAACCCGTCACTCTGGCGCCGCTTCCCTCCGCTGAGATGATCGACTCACTCAGTGTGGCCACTCCGCTACAGTCATGTTACAAACTGATCAAGAAGCGACAGCATGACGTTCATGGAACTGCAACTTTCGGCGAGAGTCAGCCCCATCGTGGATTCTCTCAGCACCCTCACACACTCTTCCGACCCGCCGCACGGCGCCCCGGACGCCAGCACAGGGACACCCACGCTGACCACGGACAAGGTGCTCGTCCCACACGAGGTGCGATCGACCGCTCACCGTGATGGCGAGGATTTCGGGGTGTTTGCGGCCGCTGAAATCGCGGCAGGCGTCACGTGTGTCGCCTTCGGCGGGTTCGTCACACCGGGCCCCACCTTCCGCCTGCTCGACCCGCAACGCCAGCACCATTCGCTGCAGATCGGTGACGACCTGTTCTTGGCCTGCGCCGAGACCTTGGCCGATGGCGACCTGGTGAATCATTCCTGCGAGCCAACGCTTGGCTTCGTGGGCGAGATCACGCTGGTCGCAATCCGCGACATCCGCGTTGGTGAGCAGCTGACCTTCGACTACGCAACCTGTGATTCGCAGCTGTACGACGAGTTTGAGTGCGAGTGCAGCACTCCCTCGTGCCGCATCAAGGTCACCGGGGAGGACTGGATGCGTCCCGATGTCCAGGAACGCAACCGGGGGCACTTCTCTCCGTACTTGCAGCGACGCATCGACGCGCTCCAGCGCTGACGCCGACCGTCTCCGCCGTCAGGACGAGACTCTCAGAATGAAACGTCGCCGACCACTGGTTGGGCGAGGCGCATGCGCTGTTCGTAGCCAGCCTCATACGGCATGAACCCGTTGCGATCGGGGTAGATCAGCTGCACGATCGAGAACCGTTCGCCGCGATACCACGATGCTGCTGTGGAGAAGAAGTGGCCGTGCGTGTCGAGATCGACCGGAGCGAACGAGCAACGCAGTTCGTTGTCGAGTAGCCCGACGAGTTCGACGCCGAGGGGGATTTCCGTGCCGCCGCGGCATGCGTCGGCGACCAGAGTGACGAGACCGTTGGCCGCGACGGGCGTGAGGCCGAAGACGGCGACGTCCGGGAAGGCAACCGCCGCGGGCATGCCGATCGAGTAGGCGTAGGCAGGGGTGGGCGGATCGGTGTCGGGACGTGCCTCCACCGGTTCGAGTGCCCAGCCGTTGGTCTCGATCATCCATTCGATCTTCTCGGCGTGCGGGATCTGGAAGTCGGGAAGCTCCGTCACTCCTCCGACGCTACTTGGTGACTGTTTGCCGTTCAGATTTTCGGCCGCCTACCGGCACTGGAACGGGAGTGCCGTCGCGCTGAGGCCAGCAGCCGCG
>CAXMZV010000461.1:0-4107 GCA_964199985.1 Candidatus Ilumatobacter isfjordensis
GTAGAGCGAGAGCATCGACGACTCGTCCCCTTCCTGCCGGTCCGCGGCGAGCGAGGCCGCATCGGTCACGAACGGCAGCCACGTCGGTGCGCCCCAACCGTGTCCGTCATCGGTGACCCACGGAATCGGCGCCCGGCATCCATCGCGTCCACCAGGGTCGACCACGGCGTCCGGCGGGATCGGTGCGTCCGGCAGACCGAGCTCCTCGCCCGCATACATGTAGGGCGTGGCACGTTGGGTGAGCTGCATCACGGCGGCTGCGCGAGCACGCTCCTCGCTCCCGAACCGTTCGCGATGGCGCGGCACGTCGTGGCTCGACAGCGCCCAAGTCGGCCAGGCGTCGTACTCGACCGCATCATGCTGAATCGCCTCAACCGTGCGGCCGAATCGCTCGGCGCTCCAGCCGGTGTACGTCGCTCGGAAGTCGAAGGCGAGGTGGAGTTCGTCGCCGAGGTACGACGCAGCCTGACCTGGCCGGAAAAGGCACACCTCCCCCACCATCATCGGCTCGTGGTCGTATGACTCGAGCAGCGTTCGAATGCCGCGCAGCATGCGGTGCGTCGCCGCGTCGTCGATCGTGGTGAGCGCCTTGCCCGGTCCGTCGGGAAGGTCGAGCAGTGCGGGGTCTTTGCCGATCAGGTTGATGACGTCGGCGCGGAAACCGTCGATGCCTCGATCGAGCCAGAATCGGAGCGTGTCGTGCATTGCGGCTTCGACGTCCGGATGATGCCAGTTGAGATCGGGTTGTTCGGGCAGGAACAGGTGGAGGTAGTACTGGCCGCTGGCCTCATCGAGGGTCCAGGCCGGCATGTCGCCGAACTCAGCCCGCCAGTTGTTCGGCGGTCCACCGTCGGGCGCCGGGTCGCGCCACACGTACCAATCGCGCTTCGCTGAGTCACTCGACGAACGCGCATCGACGAACCACGGGTGCTGATGTGAGGTGTGGTTCGGAACCCAGTCGAGGGTGATGCGCAGGCCGTGCTCGTGGCACGTCGCCACGAGCGTGTCCATGTCGTCGAGCGTGCCGAAGACGGGGTCGATGTCGCAGTAGTCGGACACGTCGTAACCGAAGTCGTACATCGGTGAGGTGAAGACCGGGGAGAGCCAGATCGCGTCGACGCCGAGGCTGGCGATGTACGGCACTTTCTCGATGATCCCCACCAGGTCGCCGACGCCATCACCGTTCCCGTCGGCGAACGAACGCGGATAGATCTGGTAGACGACCGCCTCCTTCCACCACTCGGTCGAAGTCGTCGGAGATGTCGCGTTCTGGCTCACTGCGTTCACGAGTCGAGAAGTTACTGCTCACGCGTGCGCGACGGTTTGCTTCGCTCCGGTGGAAGCCGACGGATCGGTGTGATAACCAAGGTGACGCGGTGACGATGGTCGTTTCCGTTCCCTCGAGGAGTCATCACATGGCAGATCTCGTCGTCTTCACGTATGAGCAGGAGTCCGGAGCCGCTGACGCCCTCGCCACCATCGTCTCAAAGAAGAAGGAGAACGTCGAGGCCCCGCTCGTCGCCATCGACGACGCTGCTGTTGCGGTCAAGCGCGATGACGGCAAGGTCAAGATTCGTCAGACGCTCGAGTCCGCGGTGAAAGGAAGCTCAATCTTCAGTGGCAGCCTGTGGGGCCTGCTCATCGGTTTCATCTTCGGCGGCCCACTGATGTTCGCCGTGCTCGGCGGTGGCATCTCGGCGCTGATCGGACGCAAGATCGACCTCGGCATCTCGAACGACTTCATCGACGAAGTCAGTGATGCGCTCAAGCCCGGCAACTCCGCACTCTTCCTGCTCACGAGCGAATCCGACCCGGCAACCATCGCCGAAGCGCTGGGCGACCACGCCAGCACGCTCTTCCACACCACGATGTCCGACGACGCTGCCTCGGCCCTCACCGAAGCGTCGAACGACGCCGAGCTCTTGGCTGCGGTGGAGGCCGAACACGCCGACTGACCGGCGCGTTCCATCACGGGCCGCGCCGGCCGAAGTGCCGGGCAGGCCGTGTGTCAGGATCGGGCCATGGCGATCGAGACTGTCACCGGATACTGCTGGCCCCAATCCATCGCGGCGGGCACGGCCGTGGCACTGCACCTGTCATCTGCAGGTGGTCGACCGGTCAACGTCGAGATCGCGCGGCTCGGCGCTGAGCGGACGGTGGTGTGGACCGACACCGTCGAGGCAGACGACCACCCGACGCCTCGCGATGCCGACGCGCACGGGTGTAACTGGCCAGCCGCCACGACGGTGACTGCCGACGACGGGTGGACATCCGGGTACTACGAGGTGCAGCTCACCATCGATGTCGACGGCAAGACTCGACAGAGTCACGCGTTCTTCGTGGTCCGCCCGAGTGCCGACTCGACCAACACGATCCTGTTGCAACTCGCCACGAATACGTGGCACGCCTACAACGACTTCGCCGGTCGCAACCTCTACACCGGCAACACCCATGCGTCACTGCAGCGCCCGATGGCGCGCGGCTACCTCTTCAAGCCCGCCGGCGCCGGCCGCCGAGTCACCACCACGAACCCACCCGACCGCGACATGAACACCCATGTCGGCTACGTCCGGATGAACCACCTGTCAGCGTGGGCGGGTTCGGCTGGGTGGCCGGATTGGGAGTGGCCGTTCCTTGCCTGGGCGGAGCGCAACGGGTACGGCATCGACGTCATCACCAACGCTGACCTCGAGGAACATCCAGCCATCGTCGACCGGTACAAGCTGCTGCTGTCGGTCGGCCACGACGAGTACTGGTCGGGCCCGATGCGCGACACCGTCGAATCGTTCATCGCTGGCGGCGGCAACGTCGCGTTCTTCTCGGGCAACACGGCGCTGTGGCAGGTCCGGATGGAAGACCAGGACGGCGACGGTCCCGCGACGGTGATGGTCGGCTACAAGGGCCAGTTCAAGGACGACCCCGTTTATGGCACCGACCGCATCGGCGAGCTGACGAGCATCTGGTCTGACCATCTCATTGGCCGTCCAGAGAACCAAATGACTGGCGTCAGCTTCACTCGCGGCGGCTACCACCGCATCGGCAAGCGGGTTACGAACGGTGCCGGTGGCTACACGGTGTATCGCCCAGAGCACTGGATGTTCGGCGGCACCGGCATCGACTATGGCGACGTGCTCGGCGCCAAGGCGACCACGGTCGGCTACGAGTGCGACGGCTGCGAGTACTCCGTCGTCGATGGCCTGCCGCATCCGACCGGGGCTGACGGGACACCCGACTCATTCGAGATTCTCGGCATGGTGCCGGCGGCTCACTTCACCCGCACCACTGCGGCTCGACCGCCGAAGCCGAACGAGCCATCCGAGATCGAGTTCCTCGCGTCGCGCGTATTCGACTCCCGCGATGAGGCGGCAGTGAAGAAGATCGCTGCCGGACAGGCGATGCTCGGCAGCTACGTCTCGCCCGGCGGCGGCACGGTCATCACCTCCGGCTCGACCGACTGGGCCCACGGCCTCGCCGGACGCGACGAACAGATCGAGCAGATCACCGCCAACATCCTCAACCGCCTCAGCTGACATCCGGCGCGAGCCCACCGGTGAGACTGGCCCACACCTGTTATGGGGGAATCTCACTGGAACGGGTGAGGACGGTGCTCGCCGGTAGGTTTCGGGCGTGACCGGACCCGAGGGCGCGAACGACGAGGTGCGGCAGCGCTTGCTCGATGCGATGGCGGTGTTGCGCGAGGTCATTGCGGCGCCGGAGATGGCCAATGAACTCGGCGCTGATGAGAAGGCCGACTTCTTCAATGCGGCCGGTGACGTGTTCTGTCCAGACCCCGAGATTCGCCGACGACGGACCAAACTGCTGCAGCAGCAACGTCGCAACGAGCGGGCCCAGCGCGACGACGATGTGCTTGCCGAAACCGGCATCCGCACCCTGCGCGGCAAGCCGGTCTTCACCACACCCGACGTGTTCGCTCCCGACGACTTCGAACAGCGCGACGTCGACGATGACCCGAACAATCCGCCCTTCCGCGAGACGCTCGAACCCCAGCACTGCTACATCTGCAAGATCCGTTACCACGAGGTCCACCACTTCTATGACCAGCTCTGTCCGAGTTGCGCGGCTTTGAACTTCGCCAAGCGCGGCGAG
>CAXMZV010000462.1:0-4097 GCA_964199985.1 Candidatus Ilumatobacter isfjordensis
GCCGACGTTGGCGGGGCCGACCAATCCGGCGAACGACGCCGCTACCTGCACGCGAAGTGTCGGCCCGAACGGGATCGCGTCGGCGACCGCCCCCTGGAACGACAGCGCCGCGAACCCGTAGGTGACGACCGACGCAGCGAGGGCGGCGACCAACCACAACAGCTGGGCGTCACCGAACGCATCGATCGTCTCGTCGAGATTCACCAGTTGCGGCAACAAGGAGTAGAAGGCAAGGCTGGAAGCAGCCACAACCAGCAGCGTTCGGGGCTTGATCCGCTCCAGTTCCTCCAGCTCGAGCTCTGGCTCGCCGGTCGTCGTGGCGACAGCCGACCGGAGGTCGTCGAGCAGGTCGGGAACCTGAGCGGCACGACTCCGCGTCGCAGGTGGGAGTGCAAGCGGTTGGAGCATTCTGAGCGCCGGCGCGATCCGGTCGGGTCCCATGACTGCAACGGCTTCGGCAGCAGCGGGTTGCGCTCCGATCACGACAGCCGTCTCGGCCAAGAGCTGGGCCACGTCTCGGGCCAGTTCACGCTCGGTTGCTGCGGTCTCGCTGCTGTCGAAGTCGCGAAGAAGGACGTGACCCTCATCGTCGACGTGCACCGACTCCAGCGCCAGGCGACGATGGGCGAGGCCGGCGCCGTTCAGCCGGGCGACCTGTGTCCAGAGATCGTGAACGAAACCCGACCGGCGAAGGTCGTCGTCCGTTGCCGGTCGGGTCGGGACCGCTGAGGCGATGAAGAACGCCGAGCCGCGGTCGGTCGAGCCGATTCGGATCACCTCGGCGGCGTGTACGCCGGCTTGTCGTGCCAAACCGAGAACGAGCGCCTCGTGCTCGATTCGCCGCTTGAGCGTGGCGTACGGGGACCGCACCTCCGAGGCGCGGTACCGCACGCCGCGGTAGAGCCGGTTCAGCATGTCAGCGTCGTTCTCGTCGGGAGTCCTGAGCCTGACGACGAACGTCGACCCGTCCGCGTCGACGATGTCGTAGCGCAACGCCCCGTCGCGGGGCTCAGCTCGGTCGACCATGGTGGGGTCGAGGCCCGCCGCCCTGAGCGCGCGCACCAACTCGTCGGGGTGCGGCTCATTGGTCGGCGAACCGAACAGCAATAAAACAAGCGAGCCGACGATGGTCCCGACCCCGAGCGCCATCACGACATCGAGGGCCGGCAATGCCACAGCGACGAGTCGGAGCAACACCAACAATGCGACCGTTCCCCACAGCGCTCGCTTCCAGCGCCGGCTCAGCCACGGGGCTGCCACCGTCACGACGGCGGTCGTCGAGGCGATGAAGCGGGAGTCGGGCCAGGTGCGGTCGATAGCGAAGATGCCCTCGCGCGCCTGGTTCGAGGTGAGCAGGTCGGCCAGCCGCGGTTCGAGTACGAGGTTGTCGACGATCTCGATGCCGATATTCGCCGCGACTGCAGCCAGGACGAGCAATGATGCGCGGCGCCATCTGCGCGTTGCGAGCAGTACACCCAAGACCACCAGCGGCACGAGGCTCGTCACGAGCTGGGAGGCCCCGAGTATCGTGCGTTCGAATCCGTCGGGTAGACGAGCGAACGCATTGACGAGGTCCCTTTCGACCCCGGCGATCGTGGACCGTCCGACCTCGGTGAGCAGCCATCCGGCAATGACGAGCGTTGTACCGACCAGCAAGCGGATGACGTCACCGGGCGAGAACGCGCGTCGGCGCGGCGGCGGTTCGAAGGCGGCGACCTCGTCAGTGCCGGTTGGGAACGACTCGGTCATGCCATCTCTCGAGGACCCGACGGTCGTTCCCTCGGCCTCGAGCCCCACGCGGCACGACGATCCTCGGTCCTTCCGCGCCGCTCGAGACAGTGCCAGCCGCTGGCTGAGGTGCGCCTGATTGGGCGACCGACTGGGCGCCTCATGTCGTCCAGCGGAACAAGATAACAAGGACGATGCTGCCGATCGGCGATCGAACAATGCAACAGTGCCGTCCCAGCTCAGATCCGGCCGGGAAGAAGCTCTTCGACGGTTGTCGAAAGGTCGGGGCCGAATCCGCTTCGAATATCGAACGCTTCGGTCTCGATGTCCCTGACCCCCAGCGATCGACAGGCTCGGGACGCGACAGACACGAGTGAGGCAGGGCCGCAGATTGCTGCATGACCTCCCCGGAGGGAGTCGCCGACGAGTTCGGCGAGCCCTGCCTGGTCGAAGCGGCGTCCTTCACTGCTTGCGAAGACCTCGAGTCGAATCATTCCGTCGACCGCGGCGCGTTCCAGGAGGGCGAGCGCGGTGGCGTCGGCCCGATCGCGAACGGCGTAGAGGAGCAACGGCCTCTCGTCTGGGGGTGCGGGCGAGAGGCTTGACGTCGCCGACAAGAATGGTGTGATGCCGACGCCGCCTGCGATCCACATGGTCGGGCCGGGATGTTCGGGAAGTGGCGCGAACTGGCCATACGGGCCCTCGACGAGCACCTCTTGGCCCAGCAGGTCGGCGGATTGGACCTTGGACGTCCAGTCACCGAGATCGCGGATGAAGAAGCGCAGTTCGTCCTCGTCGGGTCCCGAAGCGATGGTGAACACATGAGGTTCACGGAGTCCCCGCGACTGCAGTTTCACGACCGCGAACTGGCCAATCTTGTAGCGGAATTTCTGATTCACCGCCGAGAGTCGGAGTTCGGTGGTGGAGCCGGTTCGGTCGACACTGGTGATGCGGTGGCGTACGCCTGGTCGCAGCATGTCGCGCCCGATCACCCGCAGCACGTAGGCACCGATCCCGGCGACCATGATTCCGCCGAACCACCAACCCCAGGGCGAGTTGTTGTCGTAGGTCTTCTCGGCCGTGAAGAAATGCCACGACGCGAACACGAACGGGATGCCGAGCAGCTTGTGCGTCAGGCGCCAATAGCGATACGGGAACCACCGGATCAGGCTGATGCCAACGAGAATGTAGAGCATGGTCTGGCCCGTGCCGGCCAGGTCCCGGGCAGTGTCGGCGACAGATTCCGAGGCGCCAGGGATGCCATCCTCGACTTCTGGCTCGACGCCGGTGTGCAGCCACATCGCGACGATCGCAAACGACCCCGCCCATCGATGCAGCCGATACATCTGGTCCAGGCCACCAAAGATCGGTTCGAGCGTCTTCGGCCGGAGGGCGAGCACGAAGCTCCACGACATCAAGATGATCGACGCCGCACCGATGAAGAGGCCGTACTGCACGTTGCCGTCCTCGCCTTTCGCTCCCGAGAATGCGATCCACGACACGGCGACTGACGCGAGGACTGCCAGCGGCCCGACCCAGCCCCGGTTCGGTCGGGGCAGGTAGAGGTTCGGGCGGCGGAGATTCCAGTCGGTCGGGCGCCCAATCGCGCGGCGGCCGACTTCGGAGATCTTGGGGCGCGACGGGGTGGTCACGACTGGAATCTAGCTCTCGGATCCTGAAGCGACGTTGAAGAGTTGGTAGCTGCGCCCACCGGACACGAGTATCTCGATCTGGTCATCCCTCCATCGCGAGTCCGGGTCGATTGCCCCGATCCCAATCGGGCCCGATGAAGTGTGAGCAGGTCGCCCACGAGCGATTTGCTGAGCCGGGTGACCGGATCGCCGCTCAGGGCGCCACTTCGTGTCCGGCCAGCGCAGTGTCGCGGTCGTGGGGGTCGTACTCGCCAGGTGCGACGCCGGTCCGGTCGATCATCTCTTCGCGTTCGGTACCGGTGCGGCTCGGGGTGACGACCAACAACACGCTCGGCAGGACGAGGAGTGACACGATGAGGGAGAAGCTGATCATGACTGCGGTGAGTACCCCGAAGGTGACGAATATGGGCATTGGGGCGAGGGCCATGAAGGAGAAGCCGATGATTGATGAGAGCGCTGAGATCGCCAAGGCACCGCCGGTTCCTTCGCCGGCTCGTCGGAGTGCGGGGAATCGGCTGGGTTCGTGCTCGAACTCTTCGCGGAAGCGCATCGTGAAGTGCGTCGAGTAGTCGATGCCCACGCCGACTGCGATGGCGGCGATCGTGGCGGTGACGACGTTGATTTTGTAGTCCGCCATCCACATAAACCCGTAGACCCAGCCGACGACGAGCAGGATCGGAACGACCGCGGCGAGTCCGTACTTGACCGAGCGCATCG
>CAXMZV010000463.1:0-4089 GCA_964199985.1 Candidatus Ilumatobacter isfjordensis
GCCGTCGTGTCGCTGTCGTTTCTGTTGTTGATGATCGTCTTCCGATCGATCCTCGTCCCCCTCAAAGCGGCAGTGCTCAACTTGTTGTCGATCGGCGCCGCCTACGGCGTGGTCGTCGCAGTGTTCAAATGGGGCTGGGGCCGCTCCCTCATCGGCCTCGACGAAGCCGTCCCCATCGCCTCGTTCGTCCCCATGATGATGTTCGCCATCCTCTTTGGGCTCTCCATGGACTACGAAGTCTTCATCCTCTCCCGCATCCGCGAGGAATACGACCGAGGACACTCCAACATCGACAGCGTCGTTGAAGGCCTCGGCGCCACCGCCAAAGTCATCACCGCCGCAGCACTCATCATGATCAGCGTCTTCTTGGGCTTTGTCGCCAGTGACGATCCCGTCGTCAAAATGATGGGCGTTGGCCTGGCCACCGCCGTCGCCGTTGACGCCACCATCGTCCGCATGATCCTGGTCCCCTCGACCATGGCATTGGTCGGCGACCCCAACTGGTGGCTCCCGAAATGGCTCGACCGGCTCCTGCCCCGACTCGACATCGAAAGCGAACCCCAAACCGTCCTGTCGACCCAACACCAAATCACCACCAACTGACCCACAGAAAGCCGTCCCCATGACCCCCAGCGCGACCTCCCTGGCACGAAACCGACATCACCCCCTCCTCCGACGCCTGCTCATCGCAGCCATCGCCACAGCTGACACGACCGAACAAACCGCCACCGAGGACGTCGCCGGTGACGAAGCAGTCACGTCGATCGACGACGAGGGAACAACTTCCTTCGACGACGAGCAGCTCGTCACCGAGCTGGACGACCCGCCACTCACCACGCTCTCAGAAGCCGATCGTGACGGCCTGATCTTCATGCGCGAGGAAGAGAAGCTCGCCCTCGACGTCTACCAAGAGCTCTACGACGTGTGGGGACTCCGGATCTTCGACAACATCTCGAAGGCTGAACAGACCCACACCGACTCGGTCCGGACGCTGCTCGACCGCTACGACATTTCCGACCCCGCATTCGACCAACCGGCGGGCGTGTTCACCAACGCTGACCTTCAAGCCCTCTACGACGAACTCGTCGCCAGCGGCAGTGAGTCGACAACCGAAGCGCTGCTCGTCGGAGCCCTCATCGGAGACCTCGACATCGCCGACCTCCAAGCCCGAGCCAGCGACGAAGCCGCAATCGCGCTCGTCTACTCCAACCTGGAGAAGGGCTTTCGAAACCATCTCCGAGCCTTCATGGGGCAACTCGACGCCAACGACACGGCCTACACCCCCAGCTACATTTCCCAAGACGACTTCGACGCAATCATCGCCTCACCTGTCGAACGAGGAAACGGCCGATGAGCAGCGAAACCAACGATCCCGCTGTCCTTCCTGAAGGCCTCGAGCTTGCCCGCACCACCGACGTGTTCGACAACGACACCGTCCCCCAGGGGCTCCTCAAAGCTCACCGCGTCGCCGACGGCGTCTGGGGACGACTGATCGTTCACACCGGCACGGTCACTTTTGTCTTCGAAGACCAACCGGAGCAACCGATCGAAGCCAGCCCGAGCCAGGCAGTCGCGATTCCCCCAGGCCGGCCACACCACCTCGAACTGGATCAGTCCGCCACGTTCGCTGTCGAGTTCCATCGGTCGCGATCCGCGACCGCGAACCGTCAAGGCCACGAGAGCACCGGGCTGGATTGACAGGGAATCGATCGAGCGTTCTCGGCACCCGTAGGGTCGGTGCCATGACCGACATCACGATCGACCCCCCGCTGCGCTGGGGGGTTCTCTCCACCGCAGCAATTGCGGCCAACCACGTCGTACCTGCATTGCAGGCCGCGGTCGGTCACGACGTCGTCGCGGTTGGATCGCGGGATCTCACCCGGGCGACTGCGTGGGCCAACGAGCACGAGATCGCGACCGCATACGGGTCCTACGACGACCTGCTCGCTGATCCGAACGTCGAGGCGATCTACAACCCGCTGCCGAACCACCTGCATGTCGATTGGTCGATCGCAGCGCTCGAGGCGGGCAAGCACGTGCTGTGCGAGAAGCCGGTCGGTCTCGACACCGCCGATGCTCGCCGTCTCGTGGACGCCGCGGCGAACCATCCCGGGCTGGTTGTGATGGAAGCCTTCATGTATCGCTTCCACCCGCAGTGGATCGCAGCACGTGAACTCGTACGCGACGGGCGAATCGGCGAACTGAGCACGATCCAAACGTTCTTCAGCTACTTCAATGATGACCCGAGCAACGTGCGAAACGACGCGACCATCGGTGGTGGCGCACTCCTCGACATCGGCTGCTACCCGATTAGCCAGGCCCGTTTCCTCTTCGACGATGAACCTGACCGTGTACTCGGACTGATCGCCCGCGACCCGTCGTTTGGAACCGATCGCATCACCTCGGCCATTCTCGACTTTGGGAACGGACGGAGCGCCACGTTCACCGTGTCGACCCAGTTGCACGGGCACCAACGAGCCCAAATCGTCGGTACCACTGGTCGCATCGAAGTCGACATTCCGGTGAATAGCCCCAAGGATCGTCCGACGAAGCTGACGGTCGTCGCTGACAACCGGGACTCCGAGGTCCTCTTGTTCGGACCGGTCGACCAGTACAGCTGTCAAGCAGACGCATTCGGCGCCGCGATCAGATCCACGCAGCCTGCGCCCACGCCACTCAACGACGCGATCGCGAACATGACCGTCATCGATGCGGTGTTCGCCAGCGCGGCATCAGACGGATGGTGCGCCGTCCGGTGACACCTAAGGTGTTTCACATGCACAGCGAGCATCTCCCTTCGTTCTCGCTGGCTGGTCGCGTGGCACTGGTGACGGGCGCCAATCGGGGAATCGGTCGGGGGCTGGTCGATGCGTTGGCCTCAGCAGGAGCCATCGTCGCGGTCACGGCTCGCACCCAGAGCGGCGCTGACGCGGTTGCGGCCGAGGTGCTTGCTGCCGGAGGGAAGGCGTCGGCGCACGCCCTTGATGTTTCCGATTTGGCGTCGATCGGGCACGCGGTCGACGAGGTGGTGGATCGTCATGGGCGTGTCGACGTGCTCGTGGCAAACGCCGGGCTCGGCGCGAACCATCCCGCCGTCGATGTGAGCGAGCAGGACTGGGACGAGATGATGGACGTCAACGCCAAGGGGCTGTTCTTCACTGCTCAGGCGGCCGGTCGGGTGATGGTCGCTCAGGGCTCCGGCCGGATCGTCGCGATCAGTTCGCAAGCATCATTGGTCGGGATCCGGGACCACGCCGTGTACTGCGCCTCGAAGGGCGCTGTCAACCAAATCGTGCGCGTTCTCGCGCTCGAGTGGGGCGCCAGCGGCGTCACCGTGAACGCGGTCGCGCCGACGTTCATCTACACGCCAGGAACGGCCGAACGTCTCGACGACGCCGAGTACCTGAGCGCCGTGGTCGACCGAATTCCGATGGGCCACGTCGGCACGATCGCCGATGTCGCCGGTGCTGTCGTGTACCTCGCCTCGGACGCAGCCGGAATGGTGAATGGAACAATCCTCCCCGTCGATGGGGGTTGGACGGCCCAATAGCCGCGCAGGTGTCGCACCCGGACCGATCGGCGTCGAACACCGACCGGGAGACGCGCCGTTGGCAAGTCTGCGACGATGACTTCGTGTCCATTCAGTTCCTGAAGTCCCCAGTGGTTCAACTTCACCCTGACGACGACGTGGTGATCGCGCTGCGCGATCTCGCGCTCGGCGCAGCCTTCGACGTCGATGGCGAGCGAATCGTCGCCGGCGCCGCGATACCGGCCGGCCACAAAATCGCCGTCCGCGGACGCCGCATGGGTGATCCGGTCCATCGATACGCACAGGTGATCGGTGACGCGACGGTGGACATCGCGCAGGGGGATCACGTACACAGCCACAACCTCGCCGTCGGTCAGATCGCACTCGATCACCAATTCGGAGCCGAGTACGTCGCGACATCGCCAGCAGTCGGAGACGTGTCCTTCCAGGGCATCCGCCGCGCTGACGGCCGTGTCGCCACACGGAACTACCTGGCGGTCATTGCGACCGTCAACTGCTCCGCGACCGTGGCGCGAGCCATCGCCGGCGAGATCACGGGC
>CAXMZV010000464.1:0-4084 GCA_964199985.1 Candidatus Ilumatobacter isfjordensis
CCCAGCCGAGCGGGCGGCGGTTGTCATCGAGCGCAATCCACGTGACGTTCGTCCATGCCTCGGTCCCTCGATTTCCTGCAGCTCGGTCCGGAGCGCATCGGCATCACTGCTCAGGTACGCGCAGCTTCGATTCGGATCCACCTGGCAGTCGACGGCCAACTCGACGAGCCGATCGAGGTCTGAGTCCCACGCCTGGCGAATCGCGAACGACATCTATCTGAAGAGATCCTTCTCACTGTCGCGCAGCACCGGCGCCAACGATGCGGTGTCGTCGCGCTCCCACTCGTGCCCGCGAATCACCGCCACGGGAACACGGCTCGTATTGCCCTTCACCAACTCGCCAGCCGCGGCAAGTTCGTCCGCGATGCAGAGCTCCTGCACGCGGAACTCGTGTCCGTGAGGGTCGTGCTGGCCGATGTAGCTGTACAGCGGCTGCATCCCAGCGATCCCGATCGCGATGTCGGTCTGGCCTTCACGCCAGGGGCGCCCGAACGTGTCGCTCATGATCACGGCAACATCAACACCCAGCTCGGCGAACCGAGCGCGGTGCGCCCGACACGTTGCGTCCGGATCCTTCGGGAGCACCAACACTCGCCCGTCGGCGCCGCTCGACGACTGATCGACGCCCGAGTTCGCACAGCAGAATCCGTGGTGGGTTTCTGTGATCAACACTGGGCCGATCTGTCGGATCACGCGTTTCGATTCGCGAAGGACCACCTCGACGAGGCGGGGGTCCTTGTCCCACTTCTCCGCCCAGGCGGTCGCGAACGGTGACGCCTCGACGTCAGCCAACTCGATACCGCATCCCTCCGCCTTCGAGACGATCTTCGAGGTGACGATGACGACGTCTCCGTCGGCCAGCGGGTCGCCCTGGGTGATGGCCGCCGCGTGAATCATGGCCGCCAGGTCAACGCGTGACTCGATCTCGGGGAGGCCCTCGACGCCGTAGATCTGGATGTGAGCCATGTGTCAGACCGCGAGATCGGTGAGGAAGGCGACGATGGCGTCGTTGACCGGTTCGGGATTGGTGAGGTTGGCGGCGTGCGCGCCACCGACCTTGACGACACCAGAGCAGCCGACCAACCCACCGGCCAGGATCTCGGCGCGATCCATGGTGATCGCTGTGTCGTCGACGCCGTGCACGATCACGGCGGCGCACGTGATCTCGCTGAGCCGATCGGTGATGTCGTCACGAGTTGTCAGACACTGGTACGGCTCACGGAATGCCTCCTTGGGGCGCGCATTCCACTTGGCGACCCACGCCGGGCTGTGCTCGGCATCATCGATGATGATCGCAGCAACCACGTCGGCCAGGCCACTGCCGGGCCCGTCGGTCAGCCACACATGATTCATCGCATCGTTGCCGGCCTTGGTCTCCTCGTCGTCGACGCCAGCCTGCGTGTCGAGGAGGATCAACCCCCGCACACGCTCGGGGGCCGTCAGCGCCGCGCGGAGCGACAGGAATCCACCCTGACTCATGCCGCCGACAACCGCTCGATCAATGCCCAGGTGGTCGAGCAGCCCAATGCAATCCGCCGCCGAGTCCCAATAGGAGAACGGTTGCCCGTCGTATTCGGTCAGTCCGAACCCACGCTCGTCCCAGGTGATGACACGGTGGCTGTCACGCAGCGCAGCAACCTGCGGCGCAAACATGTCATGGTCCATCAGGAACCCGTGCGCCAAGATCACGGGCGCGCCATCGCCGCCCGTGTCTTCGAAGTAGATCTTCTGACCATTGATCGGCGTGGGGCATGGATGGACGGTAGCGCAGCAGGCAAGATGGGCCGATGGCGAACAGTTCCGACCCAACCGAATCGGTCTCCGAGATCTTCGACCCTGCAGCATGGACCGCTGTTCCCGGCTGCGACTTCACCGATATCACCTACCACCGCGCGGTTGGCGACGGCCCCGATGGCGCCGTCGTCCGCATCGCCTTCAACCGACCCGAGATTCGTAACGCGTTCCGGCCCCACACCGTCGACGAGCTGTTCGCTGCCCTCGACCACGCTCGGATGTCGACCGACGTCGGCTGCGTGCTCCTCACCGGCAACGGACCGTCGCCCAAGGACGGCGGATGGGCGTTCTGCTCAGGCGGCGACCAGCGCATTCGGGGCAAGGACGGCTACAAGTACGCCGAGTCGGAGACGGCCGACACGATCGAGCCAGGCCGCGCCGGTCGCTTGCACATTCTCGAAGTACAGCGCCTGATCCGATTCATGCCGAAGGTCGTGATCTGTGTGGTGCCCGGCTGGGCCGCTGGCGGCGGACACTCACTTCATGTCGTGTCTGATCTCACGCTGGCGTCGACCGAGCACGCTCGCTTCAAGCAGACCGACGCTGACGTGGCAAGTTTCGATGGCGGCTTCGGCTCCGCATACCTCGCTCGCCAAGTCGGCCAGAAGCTCGCCCGTGAGATCTTCTTCCTCGGCCGCGAGTACACCGCTGACCAGATGAAGGACATGGGTGCGGTCAACGAATCGGTGCCGCACGCCGAGCTCGAAGCCACAGCACTCGAATGGGGGCGCGAGATCTGCCGCAAGAGCCCGACCGCCCAGCGGATGCTCAAGTACTCGTTCAATCTGATCGACGACGGTCTGGTCGGCCAGCAAGTGTTTGCCGGTGAGGCCACACGTCTCGCCTATGGAACCGACGAGGCTGCCGAAGGCCGTGACAGCTTTCTCGAGAAGCGCTCCCCCGACTGGTCACCGTTCCCGTACCACTTCTGATGGTTGAGTTCTGATGGACAGAATGGACCTCCACATCGAGATCATCGAGGACCCCGACGACGCTCGATTCGGACAGTTCCGCGTCAACGAACGCGCGCTGGCCAGCCGAGCACAGAAACGCAATGACGCTGGTGCTGGCCTGTTCCTGGCCGAAGGCGACCTGGTCGTCGAGCGAGCGTTTCGCGCCGGCTGCGTACCGACTGCGGCGTTGGTCGACACAGAACGCATTCCGGACATCGCTGGGTCGCTCGACTGTCCGCTCTTCGGCGGCGGACCGGCGATCCGCACGCTCGTCGAGAAGATGGGCTTTCCGCTGTCGATTCTCGCCCTGTTCGAGCGTCCAGCGCGTCCGTCGGTGAGTGAGCTCGCAGCGTCAGCACAACGACTTGTCGTCGCCGAAGCGGTCGACAACCCGGTCAACGTCGGTTCGATCGTCCGCAATGCTGCCGCCCTGGGGTGGGACGGCCTCGTGCTCGACCACACGAGCGCTGATCCCCTCTCTCGGCGCTCACTGCGCGTCGCCATGGGCACGGCCTTCTCGCTCCCCCATGCACGGACGCAGCACCTCGCTGAGGAGCTGCGGAGCCTCCATGACTTCGAGTTGTACGCGATGACGCCTGACCCGGATGCTCGCCCGCTCGACGAGGTGCGACCTGGCCCTCGCGCCGCCATCTTGATCGGCTCCGAGCGCAGCGGGCTGAGCGATGAATTGGTCGACCTCGCCATCCCGGTCCGCATTCCGATGGCCGCCGGCGTCGACTCCCTCAACGCTGCGGCAGCAACCGCGGTGGTGTGCTGGGCGTTGCGCGCCTGATTCCTCATTGCGTCGATAGAAAGCAGCAATGTCCAGCGTCTTGCTTCTGTCTTGTCCCGATCAGCAACGCATCGTCGCGGCCACCTCGGCGTTCATCGCCGGCCAGAGCGGCAACATCATCCACGCCGAGCAGTACGTCGACGGGCTGGTCGGAAACGACGGTTCGGTGTTCTTTCAACGCATCGAGTTCGACCTCGCTCGCCCCGACGTCACCCACGAGACGTTTCTCGACGCCTTCCAGGCTGTCGCCCAGCAGTTCGAGATGACCGTCGATCTCCGCAACACGTCCGTCCCCGTCCCGACTGCGATCATGGCGTCCAAGCAGCCGCACTGCCTGTACGACCTGCTCACGCGGTGGCGCAGCGGTGAACTACCGATGGACCTCCGGGTCGTCGTGTCGAACCATCCCGACCACCGTGACATCAGCGAACACATGGGCGTGCCGTACGTCCATCTGCCCGTCACGAAAGAGACCAAGCCGCAACAGGAGCGACAGGTCCTCGACGCGCTTGCCGAGCACGGCGTCGAACTCGTCGTGATGGCT
>CAXMZV010000465.1:0-4083 GCA_964199985.1 Candidatus Ilumatobacter isfjordensis
GGGTCGCACTCGATATGAAAATCGAGCCAACCTCACGACCGGTGGATGGTCACCCTCCGCCACCTATCCGCGCGCATCTCGGTCTCGCCACCGCATCTCTGTGACAGTGCTCGCGTACCTTGAATTTCACGAAGCCGAGGAGGTGTGACCGTGGAACATTCGAGATTCGAGGCCCCCGCCGGATCGGACGGGGCGACGATTGAACGCCGCTCACCGACATTCAGCACGGGCAAACGGCCCCCCAATGCATGGCAACGACCGATCGTCCGGGACGTTGTGCTCTGACGACGAGTCGCCGTCTGCCACAGGCTGTTGGTGGAGGATGGAATGGAACGCATCGGGCGTCGACCACCGATCGAACTGGTTGCTCGCACCATCGGCGTGCTCGCCGCCACGTTGTGGCTGCTGCCCCTCGTCGCTGGGCTGATCGGTGGAGATCCGAACAGCGACGGAAACATCGCCGAGGGGATTGGCGTGGGTGTGCTCGCCGTCGCGAACATCGTCGCCGTCGCGATCGCCTGGCGTCACCCGGCGCTCGGAGGCCGGCTCCTGCTCGTCACCGGCGCGCTGTTCTGCGTGTTCGCGTTCGTGACCGCCGGCCGAAACGAATGGCTGGCAGTCGCGGTCAGCGGTGGCCCGTTCCTGCTGACCGGGACGCTGTTCGTCCTTGCGTCACGGCCGCCTCGATGATCAATGTGTCGCGGACGCGGTCACAGAGTCCCCGGCGTGCTCATGAGGAAACGAACGCTGCCACCAGGTCGGCGACAGCTTCGGCCTGGTCCTCCTGGAGGAAGTGTTTGGCCGGGAGTCGGTGGATCGTGTCGACGCCCGCGGCCTGCCGAGCCGCCTCGCCGAACGTGTCGACCTTCAGCACCGAGTCCTGCTCACCCCACACCACCTGCACCGGGTATGGAACGTCAGCGAGCGTCGATCGATACAGGGCCTGCTTCTCCGGCGTGGTCTCGAAGCCCTGCATGATCTGCAGGAACGCCTTGCCACCGTCGTCGCGCTTCAACAGCCCGACATACGCGTCGAGTTCGGCCTTGGGGACCTTCGACATGTCGCCGATGCCCTGCAGCTTCATCAGCAGACGGAACGCTGGCCGGGACAGGGTTTTGAGGTAGATCGAGCCGAGGGTCGGCGACTCGAAGGGCCGCATCGACATCGGCTTCTTGAACGAGGCGACGTCGACCAGCGTGTTCAGCACCGTCATCGACTCGATACGGTCCGGCATCGCCGCCGCCAATTCAAAGCCGACCGGCCCGCCGATGTCGTGCACGACGAGGTGGAACCGGTCGAGGCCGAGCGCGTCGACTGCCGCTGTGGCGAATGCCCCGAGCCCGGTCCACGAGTAGTCGAATTCGTCCGGTCGGCTCGCCAGGCCGAGACCCGGCAGATCGAAAGCGATGCCACGCAGGCCATGCCCGGCCAACGCGGGCAGCACCTTGCGATACAGCAAGCTGGACGACGGTACGCCGTGCATGCACACCACAGCCGGGCCCTCGCCTGCTTCGCGCACGAAGCTCTCAACTCCTGCCGCCTCGAACGTGCGCCCGGCAGCGCGGTGGGCGGCAATGACTTGTTCTTCGTCCATCCCTGAACGGTACCGAACCGAGCAGGTCGCCTCGATCGCCACCGTTGCGTCGCGCAGCGCGCCTCCAGCCCCCGTGGACTCGTTCGCGTCCCGCGCGAAGTTGGTTCCAAAGAACTTCATCGCGGCCTGAACAGCCGCTGGAATCGACGGCAGACTTTGGTCAGTCGAAGAGAGCTGGCTGCTCGGTCTCGATGGTTTCGCCGTAGACGGCATCGAAGATCCGCTCGGCGAAGTAGATCCGATTCCGCTTCTGGCCCGCCGACTCGCGCAGCACTCAGCGCTCCTCGAGTCTGTTGATGCACGACTGCGCCGTCGGGAAGGTCACCTCAAGTCGCTCCGCCAGCCGGGCTGCAGACAGGTAGGGGGTGGTGAACAGCAGCTCAGCGGTTCGCACCACATTCATCGGCGATGCCTCCGCCAGCAACTCGGCTCCGCCTGCGTCCGAGCGTCACGGGATACCGATAATCATGGCGATGATGTCGGTGATCTGATGTGCCACGACGACACCGACGTTCCCGTCAGTCGGTGAGCAACGCTCGGACCAGACGGCTCGGAGTTGCTCGACCAGGATGTAGCTCGTCGTCGCCAGCTGATTCCGAGCGTCCGGCTCCACTTCGATGTGGCTCGGGAAGGTGCGAAGGGTCGACGTGAGTGGAGCGACGATGACCGTGGTCGGCCGGAAGCGGAGAAACGCGTCCGCCGTGCACACGACAGCGGGTCGGAGGAATCCGGCTTCCGAGCCAACGGGCGTTCCGAAGTCGACGTCGATCACGTCACCGAAGTTCATGTCGAGCTCAGGTCAACTTCGCGTTCAGCCACTCATTGCGATCATCTTCGAACTCAGCCCACGCTGCAGGGTCAGCGCGCAACTCGCGCTCGGCGTCGGCCATCGATCGATAGAAGTCATCGCGATGCAGCGCTTCCAACGCTGCATCCAGCGTCTCGGTCATCGACGACGAACGACGTTCGGCCAGATCCTTCAACCTGCCCCGTTGGGCTTGGCTCACCCGAATGGTTGTAGAGGTCGATGTCATACAATCAGTCTACATCAGGGGCGGACGGCCGCAAGCAGGGAGTTCGACTGTGCCCGTGAGCGCGAGGCGGACCGTCAGTCCCACGTCACCGGCACAGCAAGCGGGCCGCGGAAGGCCCAGCCGCCGAACTCAACCGAGCCGTCCGCCAACCGCAACCCGTCCAACCGGTCGAAGATCATCGGCAACGCCACATCGCCGACGAGGCTGCGTGACGCGGCAGCGCCAGCGCAGAAGTGGGGGCCGGCGCCAAACGTCAGGTTCCCCTTGGTGTTGCGGGTCACGTCGAAGCGGTCCGGGTCGTCGAACCACCGCTTGTCCCGGTTCGCTGAGCCGAACATCAGGAACACCCGCTCGTCCGGCTCGAAGCGCACACCGCCGTACTCGAACTCCTGCGCCACCCGCCGCGGCGACATCCCGATTGGCGCCATCCACCGGCAGTACTCCTCGAACGCCTGCTGCCACGTCGCCCCACCAGCATCGGGACCGGCCTGCACCAGGGCCAGCTGATCGGGATGCGTCAGCAACGCCCACACCGCCCCGGCGATTGCATCACGCGGCTCGTTCTGCCCGCCCGAGATCGTCAGCTTGATGTTCGCCCGCACGTTCTCGAGCGGCATGCCCGACGCCACCATCACCGATAACAGATCGTGGCCCGGCGACTGTCGGGCCGACGGCAACATCTCGTCGATCGCCGCGTCAATCGCGGCCGTCGCCGCACGGCAGAGCGCCTCCACATCGGAATCGCCGGTGTAGTTGGAGATGCCGTCGATCATCGCCTGGCTCCACCCGTCCATGTCGGCCCACGTGATGTTGGTCAGCCCGGTCATCGACTTCAGTGCCTCGCCGCCGACCGGCATCGCATACGTCGAGACAAGGTCAACGGCATCCGCCTGACCGATGCTGCTCGACCATCCCGTCGAGAATTCGGGCGGCGTGGGACTCGAACTGGGCCGCCCACACGTCGCGCACGGCCTTCGGTGACATCGCCGGGTAGTACACCTTGCGCTCGGCCTGATGCTCAGCCCCGTCGCGGCGCATCATGTTCTGCCCCATCAGCACGTTCATCAACCCGCCCGGCTGATCGGACGAGAACACGGCCACGTTCTTCTCGCACACCGCGATGTCATCACGGGTCGTGATCAACGTCGCCCCCAACTGCGGCACGAACGCGATCGGCGCCTCGGCCCGCATCGCCGCCAGGTCGGGATACGGGTCGCGCCAGAACGCCTCGACGTCGATGTCGTAGTGCGGCGCGGTCGACATCAGGCTCTCGCTCCGGGCCGCTCTCGCGATGGGAGACGAACCGTCACAACCTCACAGGCGTCCATGGCCAACGGTACAACGCTGCGATCCGTGACGGCACAGGGTCGCCATGGGTCGATCGTGACGTCCTCCTCTTCCCCAGCACTCTGCTGCGGACGGATGCTGGAGTGGAGAGATCCGTGGTCGACATCG
>CAXMZV010000466.1:0-4083 GCA_964199985.1 Candidatus Ilumatobacter isfjordensis
TCGGCCAGATCGGGCATCACGTCTTTCCAGGTGCGCGAGTTTCCTGCCATCCCGTGGATAAGCAGCAGGCTCGGCTTCGCCGGGTCAGCCTCGGCCAACCGGTAGGTGACGTCGTGCCCGTGCAAGGTGATGTGGCGGAGGGGGATACTCACGTCGATCAGCTGTCGACTGGGTCGGAGGCGATGAGGCCGTGCTCGAGCCAGAGTTCCGGTTCGTCGATGACTCCGAGGCCGTCGAGGAATGTCGTGAGTTTGGCGAGGCCGGCAATCACGTTCGCCCGGTACGCCGGGTTCGCCTTGGCGATCTCGAGCCCGTCGGTGATGCCGAGGTGCTCGAAGACGGCAGGGTCGAGGCTGAGCGAGACGATCTCGGCGACGAGGTCGGGGGTGACGGCTCTGACGAAGTCCTGCTCAGCCGCGTCGAGTGTGGGCCAGCACTCGGTGAGATAGGTCTTGGCGAAGCTGACGTGGCGTGCTTCTTCGAGCACGTGGAGCTTGCTGATCTGGCGGGTGACCGGGTGAAGCCGGTCGTCGCGCATCGTTGCGCGGTTGGCGTGGTCGAGGAGTTCCTCGATTGCGAGGATCGCGACGTAGGACATGGCCCGACCGCCAGCGCCCTGCCCGACGACGGCTTCGCGAGTCGGGCCGTAGGTAGGTGTTCCTGCTCGGCGAATGAACTCGCCGAACATCATCGAGTGACGGCACTCGTCGGCGACTTCCGTGAGGAGATAGCGGTGCATCGGGTCGCGGACGTCGACCTCTGCGAGGTGGCGGAGCACGATCTGCATGAGGGCGTTCTCGAACCAGATCCCGGCGCCGAACATCGCTGCCGTCTCGTGTCGGCTGTACGTGATGCGTTCGAGCTGCGTCATGGCATCCCAGGTTTCGGTGCCGTAAAGCGCCAGCAGTTCTGGTGGGAGGTGGAACGCCGAGTCATCGATCGACGTGTCCCAATCGATTTCGTCGAACGGATCGAGCGTCGTTCGTTCGGAAGCGGCGACCAGTTGCAGGGAGCGGGTTGAAGTATCGGGCATGTCAAGAAGGAGTGTGTTCATGCCCTCGACCATAACGATGACAGTGACCACTGGCAACATATCCTGTCAGTGACTGCTGTCATAATGACCCCGAAGTGATTGAATGATCCGGTGAGCCACGACGAACAGCCGCCCGACACGTCCACGGAGTACACACTGGGCGAACTCGCTGAGGTAAGCGGCGTGAGCGAGCGGACCATCCGCTACTACCAGAACGAACGGCTGCTTTCGAAGCCCGCCAAGAAGGGGCGCAACGCTCTGTACACCGACGAGCACCGCGACCGGCTTGCGGTCATCACCGAGTTGCGAGATCGAGGACTCACGTTGCAGAACATCCGGGACCTCGTCGCGAGCAAGTTGCCGACGCGCACGGTGTCAGAATGGCTGGGGATCGACGCCACACTGAGCGCTCCGTGGTCAGATGACCGACCGACAACAGTCGCCCACGACGAACTCGTGACGCTCATCTCCGGCCACGGTAGGGCACCCAAAGGTCTCATTGCAGAACTCCACGATGCCGGATACGTCGAGCCTCAGCCCGGGCGCACCTGGCTGATTCCGAGCCCGGCCCTGCTCGATCACGCGCTGCGCCTCAGCGAAGCCGGGATCGACATCGAGGTGTCAGCGCTGATCCGCGACCTGCTGCGCCGGCGGCTTGCCAGGGTCGTCTCTGACACAGTCAAGCTCCTCGTGGAGCGAACTGGAGCCGGGTTCGCCGGCAGCGCAACCCCGGACGAACTCGCAACCGCACTCGGCGCGCTCCGGCCTATCGCCCGCGAGACGTCTGGCGTGATCCTGGCTCAAGAAGTCGAGATCGCTCTCGCCAACCTCATGCAGTCGGGCACGTCCACCTCCAAGAAAACGCGGCACAAATGACACGACATCCGGGACTCTCGAACGGCAGGAGCCCCGAGGTCAAGGCGCACACCCACCGCCGTTGCTCCTCTTGTCGGACAGCACCTCAAGCGCATAATGACTGATCACCGACGCAATTCCCCAGCGCGGGAACCGGCAATCTTTCGAGCGCCCATCGCCCAAATCGCTCACTCGGTCGCGAGTGAGACCTCCATGCCGGGGAGGTCGACCCACGACTGCTTCGCGTCACACCATGCTTCGACGGTCGGACGGATGTCGGACTTGTCGTCGAGCGTCCCTGCCTTCACGGCGATGATGCCGGCTGTCTCGACGAGGTCGGACACGATCGGCGACCCGCACTCCGGGCAGAAGCGTCGACGCACGTACACCGTGTCGCCTCCGTGGTCACCCTTGTCGCCGTAGGTCTTGAGGTCCCCGGACACTGTCAGTTGGGATTCATGGGCGACCAGGTTGACGGAGAACGCGCCGCCGCTCTGGCGTTGACAGTGGCCGCAGTGACACACCGCCGTGGCGATGATGTCGCCCGCCAGCTCGTAGGAAACCGCACCACACAGACAACGACCGGTCAGACTCATGTTCCGCAACGTAGTCATGCACACGAGTCGGGATCGAAGGCGGACCTAGTCTGCGGACGCATGGAGTCGGTCGATGTCGTCGTGATCGGGGCAGGAATCGCTGGGCTGTCTGCCGCAGCGGCGCTCGCTCCGGACGTGTCGGTGGTCGTGGTCGACATGGAGGCGTCGCCTGCACATCACGCAACGGGTCGCTCGGCCGCGTTGTACATCCCCACGTACGGGCCGCCGAACGTCCGGCGATTGACGGCGGCGAGCGCCGAGTTCTTCCACAGCGGCGGCGACGGCCGGGCCACGTCTCCGCTGATCTCGCCTCGAATGGTGATGTTCGTCGCCGACGACGACCATCACCAACACCTGTTGGACTTCGAGGCGAGCCACGGCGAGGCCGGTGGCCGATTGGAGATCATCGACAGCGCGGCGAGTCGCGTCCGCTGCCCCGGCCTGCGTCCCGAGTGGGTCGTTGCTGCTGGCGTCGATCATGACGCATACGACATCGATGTCGCAGCGACAGTCGCCACCTTCCGTTCGGCGTTGATCGAACGCGGCGGTCAGATTCGGACGGATCATCACGTCACCGCCATCGAGCGTTCACGCGACGGTTGGACGGTGACCACTTCGGGCGGCCCGATCTCGGCCGGCATCGTGCTCAACGCTGCCGGGGCGTGGGTCGACCATGTCGCGGCAATGGCCGGCATCACTCCCCTCGGTTTCGTTCCGAAGCGACGAACGATGGGGATCGGACCGATCGCCGCTGGCGAAGACGCCGGCGACCACTTCGTCGCACACGCTGCGATGCACTTCTACTTCGGCGGCGAGCACGGCGACCTGATGTTCTCCCCGGCTGACGAGACCCCGAGTGAACCCGTCGATGCGCGGCCCGAGGAGATCGACGTGGCCCTGGCGATCGAGCGCATCAACGAAGCCACCACACTCGGACTCCGGTCGGTCCGTCAGAGCTGGGCGGGACTGCGGACGTTCAGCCCCGACGGCGATCTCGTCATCGGCCCCGACCCGAGCGACGCGTCGTTCGTGTGGTGTGGTGGCCAGGGTGGGTACGGCATCCACACCGCGCCAGCGGCGGCCAGCGCCACGGCGGCATTGACACTCGGTGGTGAGCTACCGACGGAGCTGCAGGACGTGGGTCTGACCCCGAGCGACCTTCTCCCCGACCGCCTGCGCTGAAGCGTTCAGGAGTTGGCCGGCCACATTGGCTCGACCGGTTCCGCGGGTGCGCCGTGTTGGCCGGCGAGCAGTCGACGCATTGCATTGGCCATCTTCAGCGCTCGCACCTTCGCCATCTCCGCAGTCGGGCCGGCGAACAGCTCGTCGATCGTCGAGACGAACAGGTCGAGCCAACGGTCGTAGTGGGCATCGGTGAACGGCGTCTTTGCGTGCACCGGCTGGTGGGCAAGGAGCGGGTTGCCTTCATACCCCCGCATGCCGAGCAGTTGCCAGGCCCAGAAGTTGGTGATCGTTTCGATGTGACCCGGCCAGTCGACGTGCGCAGCGACGAACACCGGGCCAAGTACTTCATCCATCGCCGCGAGTCGGTAGAAATCGACAACCAACCGTTCGATGTCGTCGCGGCACGTCAGATCG
>CAXMZV010000467.1:0-4072 GCA_964199985.1 Candidatus Ilumatobacter isfjordensis
CAGCGCGAGACCATCCCGATCCTGCTCACGGGCAGTGACCTGCTTGGCCAGGCAGCGACCGGCACCGGCAAGACCGCGGCGTTTGCGCTCCCGGCGTTGAACGGCATCGAGTCCGGCTTTCCGGATGCACCTTCGGTCCTCGTGCTCACGCCGACCCGCGAGCTGGCCGTACAGGTCAGCGAGGCAATCGTGCAGTACGGCAAGAAGCTCGGCGCCAAGGTGGTCCCGGTGTTCGGTGGCCAGCCGATCGGCCGTCAGCTCGGCGCTCTGGATCGTGGTGCTCATGTCGTGGTGGCGACGCCGGGTCGAGCCATCGACCACATTGGCCGTGGCTCGCTGCGGCTCGATCAGATCAAGACGGTCATCCTCGACGAAGCCGACGAGATGCTCGACATGGGCTTCACCGACGACATCGAGTCGATTCTCGAGAGCACGCCCGAGGATCGCCAGACGGTGATGTTCTCGGCCACGATGCCGCCGAGGATCAACTCGATTGCCAAGCGTCATCAGCGTGACCCGCACAAGATCAAGATCGGCAAGGCTGAGACGCAGGAGAGCCAAAAGCTCATCCGGCAGCGCGTGTACTACGTGAAGCGCAACGACAAGCCGTACGCACTCGGTCGCATTCTCGACATCGAAACCCCGGATGCTGCCATCGTGTTCTGTCGAACTCGCATGGACGTCGACCAGCTCACCGCGACCATGGGCCTGCGCGGCTACCGCGCCGAGGCGCTGCACGGCGGCATGGACCAGACCCAGCGCGATCGCGTCATGGCACGCCTGCGCGACGGCACCGCCGAGTTACTCGTCGCGACCGACGTCGCAGCCCGCGGCCTCGACGTCGACACGCTGACCCATGTCTTCAACTACGACGTACCGGCAGCTGCGGAGAGCTACGTCCATCGCATCGGCCGCGTCGGTCGGGCCGGGCGCGAAGGTACGGCGATCACACTTGCCGACCCTCGCGACCGTCGCCAGCTCGGCAACATCGAACGCCTGATGAAGACGACCATTGAAGTCGGCAAGGTGCCCAGCGTCGCCGACCTTCGGGCCCGTCAGGTCGAAGTCACGGTGAACCAGATCCGCGAGTCCCTGGCCTCGGTCGATCTCGAGGACTTCAACAAGGTGCTTCATGCCCTTGCCGGCGAAGACAGTGATCGCAACATCGCCCTCGCTGCCATCAAGCTGGTGCACGAGTCGCGCGGCGCCGTGATGGACGAGCGTGAGATTCCCGATGCCTCAGTGCGCAACGATCGCAGCAAGGACTACAAGGACAAGCGGGCGGACGGCAAGGGTCGCCATCGTGACGACCGCGAGTGGGACGACAACAAGTCCAAGGGCAAGAAGAAGTTCGACCGCGACGACCGCTCCGGCAAGAAGCGTGACTTCGACAACTCCGACACTGCGTTCGTGTTCATCAGTCTCGGCCGTAAGGCCGGCGTGCGACCTGGTGATCTCGTTGGCGCGATTGCCAACGAGTCCGGCCTCACCGGTCGACAGATCGGCCCGATCCGCATCTCCGAGCAGCACTCGGTGGTCGGCGTGCCGAAGGACGACCTCGATCGCGTGATCAACGCGATGGACCGGGCCACGATGCGCGGCAAGCCCGTGAAGGCTCGTCCCTACACCGACTGATCGGTCAGCTGAAGTTTTCGAAGTAGCGACTGGGCGTTGGCCCGCGCTGACCCTGGTACTTCGAGCCGGTGGCTCCCTGGCCGTACGGCTTGTCGGCCGGCGACGTCATCTCCATGAAGCTGATCTGGCCGATCTTCATCCCCGGGTACAGCGTGATGGGCAAGCTCGCGACGTTCGCGAGTTCGAGCGTGATGTGTCCGTCGAAGCCGGCGTCGATGAAGCCGGCGGTCGAGTGAATCATCAGCCCGAGGCGGCCGAGGCTCGACTTGCCTTCGACACGTCCGACAAGATCGTCGGGGACACCGACTCGTTCCAGCGTCGAACCAAGGACAAATTCACCGGGGTGCAGCATGAACGCCTCAGTGTCGTGTCCGTCGGGGCTGGCGGGCATCTCGATCAGTTCGGTGAGGTTGGTCAGGTTCTGCTTGACGTCGATCACCCCCTGCGTGTGGTTGCGGAAGACGCGGAAGAGATTGGAGATCCGGACGTCGATCGACGACGGCTGGATGAGCGAGTCGTCCAGCGGGTCGATGACGATGCGGCCAGCGGCGAGCTGCTCGCGAAGAGTGCGGTCGGACAAGATCACGGCGCCACAATACTGACGACTCGACAACTGCGGGCACAGCTCTACGACAGGTCGGATTGGCCTTGCCTCGACGGACGTACCGGTCAGGGGGAACCGGCCGGCACGTCCGTCGAGCGTTCATGAGCACTCAGTCGGCGAGTGCGGGCAAAACCTTGCGCAGCGAGCCGAGTTGCCGGCCGGCCTTGCCGAGGTCGTCAGACAGCAAGGCGAGGCCCTTGGCAGCACCATCGGACATCAGTGCAGCGACCTTGTCGAGGCTGGGTTTGCGGCCGAGCAGCTTCTTCATCATCGCTGTTGGGTCCTCGGTGTCGGGGGTCGCACGAGCGAAGGCGACCATGGCACCGCCCAGAAGCGCATGGGTCAGCAGCGCATCGTCGAAGGTGACGGGCGTGGACGGCCGTTTGCCACGGGCGAACCGGTCGACGAGCGGCCGGACCTTCGGGTCGAACCCGTCAATACCGTCGACCAGTGCGCCCACGACCTCGGACACGGTGGCTGCGCCGGTGTGGCGGGTGATCGTCGTTTGGACGAGCTTGCCGATCTCGAGGATGTGGTCGAGGTCGTCGAAGCCGGGCGGGTCGAGCTCCTGGATGATCGGCCACTCCCAACGCAGGATCGGGAGCCGCAGCCACAGCCAGCAGAGGCGGAACCGGTTCGGTTCGAGCCAGCCGGCGATGTTCTGGAAGTAGGCCTGGATCTGCAGGTATTCCTCGGTCGGCAACCCGCCCTCGTAGAGGCCGTCGGTCGCCACGCCGCCGCTGAGAGCGAAGGCACTTTCGCCGTTCAGGTTGATGTTGATCCAATGGTGCCACGTCGAATCCACCACGATGCGACCGACACCGGTTTGGTGACCGTCATAGGCACCGATCACTCCGAACAGCACGGGTGGGGTGATGCTCGGCTTGCTGCCGCTGAAGCCGGGGCCGGCGGAGACGCCGTGGGCGACGACCTCCGGGGGAATTTGTGTGCCACCACCGTCGTTTGGCCACTCGGTCGCATTGAGCGGGCTCGGTACGACACAGCGGCCTTCGTGCGGATGGTCCGGCAAGTAGGTGACCGCTCCGCCGGGAAAGCTGAGTAGGGCGTGCGGCACGGCGTCAGCACTCGAGCCGTACCAGGTCGGGTAGATGCGCTGCGGAATGTTGTCCGACTGCAGGTCGAACTGCGGGTCGGCGCCCGGGCTGGGGACGTTGGTGTCGATGCGGCCGGTCCCGCCTCCTGACGGAGCGATGCCGGTGTACCACTGGCGCATCGACTTGACCCGCGGAATCTCGCCGCACATCGCACCGCCGAGATTGTCGTGGTCACCCGTCGCGAAGACACCGCCACCGTTGTCCATGAAGTCGATGATCGCGTTGAGCGGGGCACCGGTCATGCCGCTGTTCGAGCTGGCGAAGCCGAACATCCAGATCTCTTCGTAGTGGCTGAGCGTCCGGCTCGACCCGTTGACGGTGTGTGACCCGTTGAACGTGAAGTTGTCCACGTCCGCGTCGGCGTCTGTGCCGGTGTGGGCGGTGGTGACTTCGATCGGATGATCGGTCGTTGTCGCAGCCTTGATGATGTCGACTGCTTCGGAGAGTCCGAAGCCGCCGGTGCCGAAGCGCGGTGAGCCATCGCTCACAATCAGGACGCGGGTCTTGCAGTTGAGCGAGATGATGATCGGCTCCCACCATCCGGGGATGGGGAACGGTCGGCGCAGTTCGGGTCGTTCGAAGTCGATGGGCATGGTGGTGTGGTCTCCTTGGGTGCGGTCGGCGCGTGATCGCCGGCATTGGGTCAGGAGGGCTGGCGACACTGTGTGATACGCGGCCTGGGAAAGAGACAGCCCTGCTGACCCTTGTCCTCACTAGG
>CAXMZV010000468.1:0-4070 GCA_964199985.1 Candidatus Ilumatobacter isfjordensis
CAACACCATCGTCACCGCTGGTCGCAACCGGGTGATGCTGACACAGCGGGCCCCGCGCACGTTGTCGGGGAACATGACCGCGCACGCGGAGATGAATGCGTTCGCGGAACTCGACAGGTTCAATGCCGAGGGACTCCATCTGTACACGACACTCCAACCCTGCCTGATGTGCGCCTCGGCGGCGATGCTGCTCAAGGTCGATCACGTCCGCTACGCAGCAGCTGATGAGTTCTACGCGGGAATGGACGATCTCTGGGCACACCACCCCATTACGGCCGATCGCAAGCCAACGTCGACCGGACCCATCAATGGCCCGCTTGCTGCATTTGCGCGACTGCTGCCGATGGCGTTCACCCTCGAGCACCTCCCCGGTCGGTCGGCAGCCCAGCTCGCCCGGACCGAACATCCAGGTCTCGCCGATCTGATCGATCGCTGGCCTCACGACTCGGGGTGGGCTGAGATCCGTCAGTCCGGGACGTGCTACCGGGCGCTCGGGCATCTGTGGAACGACCTACTCGCGATCACCTGAGTCGCCAGGCCAAGGACGTCACTCACTCACTCACTCAGTCGGTGAGGACTTTCAGCCATCCGATGTGGGCGAGCGAGCATCAAACAGCGGGCCGCCGAACATCACCCGCTCCGCATCGGCGATCGGCATCGGCCGCGCAATCAGGAATCCTTGCATCCGATGCACCGCCTTGCCCCGAAGCCAGGCCAGTTGTTCTTCGGTTTCGATGCCCTCGGCCACGATCTCCAGCCCGAGCGCACCGGCCAGTCGGACGATCGACTCGATGACGACTGAGTCGAACGCCTCGTCGGTGGCTCGCTCCACGAAGCTGCGATCGATCTTCACGGCATCGAGCGGCAAACGCTGCAGGTAGGTCATCGACGAATAGCCGGTCCCGAAGTCGTCGACGGCCACCGCGATGCCACGGCTCCGCACCTCGGACAGCACCGTGCTCACTCGGCTGATGTCGTCGAGCAGGTGCGATTCGGTGAGTTCGATCTCCAGACAACGTGGATCGGCTCCAGTCACCGAGATTGCAGTGTCGAGGTCGGTCAGGAGATCGGCTTCGACGAGGTGGCGCCCGGACACGTTGACGGCGATTCGGAGCTCACAGGCTGGGTCACGTCGCTTCCACTCGGCAATGAGACCGCATGCCTCGCGGAGCACCCAGCGTCCGACGTCGATGATGAGACTCGACCGTTCCGCAACGGGGATGAAGTCATCGGGCAGTACGAGGCCGATGCCCGGCCGATTCCAGCGCACGAGGGCCTCCGCGCCGACGGTCTGACCTGTCGTGGAGTCGGCTGTTGGTTGGAGGTGCAGCACCAACTCGCCGTCGTCGATGCCCTTACGCAGGGCCAACTCGATCTCCGCCGCTTGCTCGATCGTGTTCTGCAGTTCGGAGTCGTACATCTCAACGCGTCCCCGGCCCCGTCGTTTGGCGTGGTACACCGCAGCATCAGCATGCTCGGCAACCGCCAGCGCATCGCTGGCCGGATCGGTCAACCGTGCGCCAACGCTCGCGCTGATCGACAACGTGAGCCCGCCGAAGTGGAATGGCCGCTCGATCAACTCGATGATGCGACGGCCCAGGTCGAGTGCCGCGGCGTCGCTCTGGTGCTCGAGCGCGATGATCATGAACTCATCGCCGCCGATTCGGGCAACGACACCACCGTCGCCGAGCAGCGCCCCCAGGCGATCGGCGACTTCGCAGAGCATCTGGTCACCGATTGCCTGTCCGTTGGTGTCGTTGACGTTCTTGAAGCCGTCGAGATCGACGATCATCACGGCGAATGGCGCTGCGGCCGCACCGAGTGCCGTCGACTCGTCGAGTCGTTCAGCGAGGTGTTCGAGTACGCCAAACCGGTTGAGGCGTGAGGTCAAGATGTCGTGGCGAGCCTCGACCTGCAACCGCTCCTCGCTCTCGCGTAACTCGCGGGTGAGCGTGACGAGTCGATCAACCGATTCGCGGATTGACGTCCCGACTTGACCGGGGATGGGCGCGTCGGCGATCTGGGGATCGACGGCGCCGGCCGCCAGACCCATGAGTTGGCGGTCGACCGCGTCGAGTGTGCCGGCCATGTCATTCAGGGCGCCGGTGACACGACGGATGTCGCTGGGGCCGTCGAGCGGTAGCTCGTCGACGGCCAGTTCGCCACCGCCAATACGTTCGACGTGACGGCGGAGGCGTCGCAGCGGACGGGCGAACGAGCGAATGATGGCGATTTCGAAGGTCAGGACGCCCAACCCGATGGCCAGCAGCCCGAGGAGCGTCTGCCGGTTCTCCCGGATGATCCGGACGGACTCGTTCGCGGCTTCGGCAACCAGCTCGTTCCCCAGCTCGATCGTGACCTGTTCGACTGCTTCCAGATACTCAAGGCGCTCGACGAGCAGTGCAGCGAACTCGTCGTACAACTCTGGTTGGATTGAGACGGCTTCGGGGGTGATCGGATCAGTGTCCGTCCAGATGGAGGAGAGCGGATCCAGTGCAGCGCGCTGCGCAACCAGCTCTTCGATACTCTCATCGACGTGCTGCTCGGCCGCTCGGGCGAGCGATTCGTCGTGGACGATCTGGGCCGCGATCAGTTCGACGAGATCGAGGCCCGTCGTCCCGGTCACGACGTCGGTGATCAAGGCCGTCTCGATGTTGGCAGTACGAATCACGAGCCGGTTCACGTCCTGTTCGAGGAGCAGCCGTTGGGCATCGAAGACATCGGGGTGGGCACTCTCGAACGCGACAGCGGTCTCGGTGAGGAACATGTCGGTCGCCGTGAGCATCGAGTCGTAGGCCTGCTGAGTCTCTTCGACCGCCGCCGAGCCAGCAACCAGTCCCACACGCACGTCGGCGATCTGCTCGATCGCCGTGTTCACCAGCGGCGTGAGGTCGGGGCGGTCACCGAAGTCGTGTTGTTCAACGACGCTCGCGAAATTGGCCACCTCTCGATTGAGGATGGGGGTGTTCTGATCGCGGATGGCGGCATAGTCCTGTTCGACGAGTGCGAGCACCTGGTCGGGGTCGAGTCCGAGTTCGCTCAATTGGGCCATGCCCAGTGCACCGACTCGTTCGATTTGGAGCGGCGTGAACACATTGATGGCCGCCGATTGCTCTTCCACGACGAGCGCGACATCGCGTGCGGCATTGGACTCAGCCGTATTGCGTTGGACTTCACGCACGGCGAGGAAGCCGAGCCCCAGAATGGGGATCGCCGTCAGCAACGAGACCCAGACGACCAGGGGAAGACCACCGGGGCGCGACCTCGGCCTCATCGCCTCGTCCTCGATCGATGATGGGTTGTCCGACCGCCCGGTGACCTCCATCGCCGGTCATGCTACTCAACTGACCCGAAGCGGTGCTGCGTCAGTGCAGCTGCCCTCGTCCGGTCACTCGTCGGTCACTTCCCACGGGGGTGTCCAATCGCCATCCATCCGGAACGACAGGCCGGTGTCGTCTTCGAGTCGCTTGGCCACGTGGAGTTCGCCGACGTCGCCGCCGTAACGATCGCCTGCGTCGCGGAACGCGGCGCGAGCTGCGTCGGTGAGCAACAAGGGTGTCTCGACGTCGGCCTGGAGCTCGTGGAGCAGGCCGAGGTCCTTGAGGCAGAGGTCGACGCTGAACGAGGGGTCATAGTGGCCTGCGAAGATCGACGGACCGTCGTGGCGCGCCACGAAGCTGTCACCCACCGACTCGATGATGGCGCGATACAGGGTCGAGAGCTCGACCCCGTGCGACATGCCGACGGCGAACCCTTCGCCCAATGCCGCTGCGGCGACGAACCACAGTTGGTTGGTGACAAGTTTGACGACATTGCCGGTGCCGAGCGCTCCGCAAGCGATGACGGTGCCGAGTTCCTCGATGATCGCAGTAGCTCGGACCACGGGTGCGTCGGCGCCGCCGACGAAGAGCGTCAGCCGGCCGTTGCGGGCGCCGTCGACGGCTCCGGTAACTGGCGAGTCGACGACGTCGACGCTTGCCGGAGCGTCAGCCGCGAGGCGTGCGACGAGCTCCTTACGGTTGGTGGTCAGGTCGACCCAGAGTGATCCGGCGCGCAGCGCAGCCAGCGCG
>CAXMZV010000469.1:0-4065 GCA_964199985.1 Candidatus Ilumatobacter isfjordensis
GGGCCACCGGCTGATCCCGCCGACTTCCCGGGTGGATCGCTCGAGCTCGGTCGGCGTGATGGACGAAGTCCTCGCGCAGGCAGCGAGCACCTCACACTTTCGACGAACCCTGGTGGGACCGCCGAGTCGCGGTGCCCTCGCGCCCCACGAGTCGCCAAGCCATTCGTGGAAGCTGATCTCGCCCTGGGTGGTGGGTGCGGTGAAGTCGGGTGCGGTGTGGCGGTTTGTAAACCGGGCGCTGAGAAATATGGAAGTGTGTGTGCGCGGACAGCGTTGGGTGCTGTTCATAGGAGAGCCGGCGTGCGTCGATCTCGGGTCCATCAGGGCGCTCGAGGTTGCACAATCATCCGGGTCCACGTTGTAGACGAGACAGGGGAACCACATGATCCGCACGGCACGCAAGAGGCCCACTTCGGTACTTCGAGCAGGGCTGGTCACAGCGTTGTTGGCCGCACCGCTGGTCTTCCTCCCGCCCAGCACCGCGGTACAGGCGGCGGGGCCGGCGGTCTTCATCAACGAGATCCACTACGACAACGCGAGCACCGACACCGGCGAAGCGATCGAGATCGCCGGTCCGGCCGGAACCGATCTGACCGGGTGGTCTGTCGTGCTGTACAACGGCAACAACGGCCTGTCGTACAACACGACAGACCTGGTCGCCACGATTCCGAACCAGCAGGCCGGGTTCGGCACGACCTTCGTCAGCTACCCCGCGAACGGCATCCAGAACGGCTCACCGGACGGCATCGCGCTGGTCGATCCCGGGAACACCGCCGTGCAGTTCCTCAGCTACGAGGGCAGCTTCGTCGCCGCCAACGGCCCGGCCAGCGGGATGATGAGCACCGACATTGGGGTGTCTGAGTCATCCTCGACGCCAGTCGGCGACTCGCTCCAGCTCGCCGGATCGGGAACTGGCGGGGATGACTTCACGTGGGCGTCGTCGCAGCCGAGCACGTTCGGCGCCGTCAACACCGGCCAGACGCTCGGTGTCGTGACCGGACCGACCGATCCGCTGATCAACGAGTTCGTCGCCAACCACACGGGCGCCGACAGCGACGCGTTCGTCGAGGTGTTCGGCGACGCATCGACCGACTACTCGGCCTTCACCCTCCTCGAGGTCGAGGGTGATCCCACCAACCAGGGCGTAATCGACGCTGCACTCTCGGTCGGCACGACCAACGGCTCCGGCTACTGGATCGACCCGGAAGACATGGAGAACGGCACGCTCACGATCGTGCTCGTCGAGGGGTGGTCCGGCAGCGTCGGCACCGACCTCGACACGAACAACGACGGCACGTTCGACGTGACGCCCTGGATCCGCATCGTCGACGACGTCGCGGTGACCGACGGCGGCGCCTCCGACATCACGTACTCCTCGACCGTGCTCGGACCGTTCTTCGACGGTGCCCCGTTCGGCCCCGGCGGCGCCTCGCGCATCCCCAACGGGACCGACACGGACACCACCGCCGACTGGACCCGCAACGACTTCGACGGCTTCGGCTTCCCGGGCTTCCCCGGTTCGCCGACCGCCGGCGAGGCCGAGAACACTCCCGACGCGGTCAACGCCGTGATCACCGCGCCGACCGATCCGTTCGGCGTCTGCAACGATCCGGCCACGCCAATCCACGACATCCAGGGCCCCGGGCTCGTCAGCCCCGACGTCGGCAGCGTCCGCGAGATCGAAGGCATCGTCACTGGCGACTTCGAGGGTGGCTCCGAACTGAACGGCTTCTTCATGCAGGAGGAGTCCGCCGACTACGACGCTGACGTCATGACCTCCGAGGGCATCTTCGTCTTCAACGAAGGGGTTGGCTCGGTCAATGTCGGCGACACCGTGCGCGTTCGTGGCTCGGTCGTTGAGTTCTTCGAACTCACCGAGATCAACAACGTCGCCAGCGTCACGCAGTGCCCGGCGACGGGCACGACTGCGCCGTCGTCGTGGTCGCTCCCGGTGTCCGACGTGCTCGACTGGGAGTGGGTCGAGGGCATGGAGATCTCGATCATCCAGACGCTCCACGCGTCGGGCAACTTCACGTGGGCCCGCTTCGGTGAGGTCGATCTGTCGATCAACGGCCCGCTCGACAACCCGACCAACGTCGTGGCGCCGGGTGCTCCCGCGAACGCGCTGCAGGATCTCAACGACCGCAGCCGCATCCAGCTCGACGACGGCAGCACGGTCCAGAACCCGCTGCCCTTCCCGCCCTACATCGGCCCCGGTAACACGTTGCGCACGGGTGACACGGTGCCAGGTCTCACTGGCAACGTGAACTTCTCGTTCGGCGCCTACGAGATCGAGCCGACCCAGACCGTCACCTTCACCCGGGTCAACACGCGGCCCACGGTTCCGTCGGTCGGCGGCAGGATCCAAGTCGCGTCGGCCAACGTGTTGAACTACTTCACCACGATCGATACGGGCGCAGATATTTGCGGTCCGCAGAGCAACCAGGGCTGTCGCGGCGCCGATTCGGCGACGGAGTTCACCCGTCAGCGCGACAAGCTGGTGTCCGAGATCAGCCAGCTTGACGCCGACGTGGTCGGCCTGATGGAGATCGAGAACGCGCCGGACAACACGCCCGAGGCCGACCTGGTTTCTGGCCTCAACGCCGCAACGGCTGCGGGCACGTACGACTACATCGCCGCCGGCCCGATCGGCACCGATGCGATCCGTGTCGCCCTGCTCTACCAGCCGGCGGCGGTGACACCGGTCGGCGCATTCGAGGTGCTCACCAGCGCCGACAACCCGCTGTTCAACGACACGCTGAACAGGCCGATGCTCGTCCAGACATTCGTCGAGAACGCGACCGGCTCGACTTTCACCGTAGCGGTCAACCACCTCAAGTCGAAGGGCTCCCCGTGCCCGGGCGACCCGAACACCGGCGACGGGCAGGGGAACTGCAACGTCACCCGCACCAACGCGGCGCAGGCGATCGTCGAGTACCTGGCGACCGACCCGACCGGCAGCGGTGACCCCGACTATCTGATCATCGGCGACCTCAACGCCTATGCCCAGGAGGATCCGGTGGCGACGATCGAGGCCGGTGGGTACACCAACCTGATCGAGTCGTACGTCGGCACCGGGTACGCCGCCGGTGCCTACTCGTTCAACTTCTTCAGCCAGTCGGGTTATCTCGACCACGGGCTGTCGAGCTCTTCGATGACCGGCCAGGTCACCGGGACCGACTTCTGGCACGTCAACTCCGACGAGCCATCTGGCCTGGACTACAACACCTTCAACCAGCCGGGCCTCTACCAGCCCGACGAGTACCGGTCGTCCGACCACGACCCGGTCGTAATCGGACTGGAACTCGACACCGCAATGTCGTTGAAGGAGATGGCCCGCGACGACCTCGCGGCAGCGCTCCCGACCGGCGACAGCAAGGACGACAAGCGCATCGAGAAGGCGATCGATCGGATCGACCAAAGCCTCAATCCGGACTACTGGACTGGCCCGTCGACGCTCGACGAGAAAGACGGAAAGCACGTCTTCGACCGCGAGAAGCAGGCGGCGAACGAGCTCGAGAAGGTCGGTACGCCGCTCGCCTTCGCGGCCATCGACGACCTGATCGCGGCGGACCGCCTGCTTGCCGGGCTGCAGTTGCAAGCCGCGATCGACGCCGGCGGCGATGCCGAGAAGATTGCCAAGGCGCAGGATGCCCTTGCGGACGCGGAGGCGAATGTACTGGCGGGCGAGTTCTCCAAGGCGATCGGGGACTACAAGAAGGCTTGGACCGAGTCGGTCAAGGCCTTGCCGTAAGACGGTTCGCCGCCGAGGTGGCGGCAAACCTGCGCCCGTGCGTTTCGCGACGTTCAACGCGTCGCTGAACCGCTTCAATCATCCAGCGCACGCGGCCCGGAGCGTTGCTGATCAACGAGTTCGACTACGACAACAGCGGGGCTGCCGGCGACTTCGTGCCGAACGAGTCGTATGGCTTCGGGTTCTTCCCCGGTCGGTTCGGGGTCCGACTGTCGTCGAAGAGTCACTGGTACGTTCCCATCGAGGTCGGCAAGAAGACGGTGCACTTCCTCGTCAGCGACCCGACGCCGCCGGTGTTCGACGGCCCCGAG
>CAXMZV010000470.1:0-4058 GCA_964199985.1 Candidatus Ilumatobacter isfjordensis
GATCAGCTACCTGATCGACAACGCACCCCGATGTCTGCATATCGTGATTGCCACCAGGTCTGATCCGCCATTCCCGCTCGCCGGATACCGGGTGGCGGGGACGATGTCCGAGGTCCGGGTGGCGCAGCTTCGAATGTCGACTCAGGAGACACAACGCTTCCTCCAACAGCGATTTGGTGTTGAGCTCGCTGCCGACGAAGCGGCCATGGTCTGTGATCGCACTGAGGGCTGGCCGGCCGGCATCCAACTCGCCGGCCTGTCCCTCGTGAACGAACCGGATCATTCGGGATTCATCGCAGCGTTCGCTGGTGACGACCGCAACGTCGCCGACTATCTCGCCACCGAGGTCCTCCAGCGCCAATCCGAACCGCGGCGACAATTCCTGCTCAAGACGTCGGTGCTCGACGAATTCAGCTCCGAGGTGTGCGACTTCCTCCTCGAAACCGATGACTCGGCGGCGATGCTGGAAGAGATCGAGCGAAGCAACTTGTTCCTGGTCAGCCTTGACTCACGGAAAGGGCGGTACCGATACCACCATCTCTTCCGAGATTGGCTACGACACGAACATCAACTCGCACTTGGGTCGGAAGCGATCGCCGTGCTCCACCGCCGGGCGGCTCAGTGGATGCGTGCCAATGGCTCCCCGGAAAAGGCCATCGGGCACCTGATCAAGGCCGGCGATGTCGACGAAGCAGCTGAACTCATGAGCGACGTGGCCGCGGCCCAACCGGGCGGACATCACGGGTTTATTCACCGCTGGATCCACGACATCCCCGATGAGTTGGTCAGACAGCATCCGGCACTGGCTCTCTGGATGGTCGCACCAACCGTCGCGGACGGCGACTACGGCGCGGCGCTGAACTGGATCGACACCGCCGAACAAGCAATCGCCAACGTCGCATCCGAACGCCAACCGTCGCTCACCGCTGGAGTGGACCTCTGGCGGGCAGTCTTCGCATTCCTGACCGGGAACCTGGACGAGGCAACCGAACGCTGCCAAACAATTCTTGCCACCACACCACCCGGTACAGACACCACCGCGGTGTACGCGCAAGGTTTCCTCGGCGCGGCATTGTTCGCAACCAGCGGGCCCGAAGCTGCACTCCCGTACCTTCAACAAAGCGCCGCCGACCGGCGACGACTGTCAATCAGTGATGTCGGTATCACTGCCCAACTCGCCGCGGTCCATGCCGAACTCGGCAACTGGGAGCAAGCCGAAACCACTGCGATCGAGGCGTTGTCGCTCACCGTCCAGCCAGGGCCGCAATACCCCTACAACGCAGCGGCCCACTACGCCCTCGCCGAGATCCACCAACATCGCGGCGACACCGACCGGGCGATCGCTGATGCCGAGCAAGGCATCAGCCTGTCACGAGACTGGGTCGAGCCCGGCTACTACGGGTGGGGACTCTTCGTGATGTCTCAACTGATGAGCGACAGCGACCGGCGACGTCAACTTCTGACCGAAGCAAAGCAGTGCATCGCCGCGAGCAACGGCCAACAGCGGTTGCTGCACCGAATCGAAGCAGCCGAACGTCGTCGTGCCCGGCCGCCGGCGCGCACGACTGGCACCGGCATGATCCTCGACGCGCTGACCTCACGCGAGCTGGACGTGCTGCGCCTGATGCGAGGTGAGCTCTCGGTCCGCGAGATCGGGGCCGAGCTGTACATCAGCCACAACACCGCCAAGGGCTACGCCAAAACCATCTACCAAAAGCTCGGCGTGAACTCCCGCCAAGATGCCGTGGACACCGCGCTCGCGGTCGAACTCATCTGACGGGAGCCGCCGATTCCACCCGGGGGGATTCTGGCCCAGGGGGATACGCGATCCCCCTGACACGATCGAGACTTATTCGGGTAACCCCCCAATCGAAAGGCCCGTTCATGTCACCACAGTCGTATCGCATCGTCGTTGACGGACGCCTCAACGTCCGGTTCGCTGCCGCCTTCGACGACATGGCCCAGCACCAGGACGGCGCGGTCACGGTTCTCTCTGGCGACTTCGTCGACCAGGCCCACCTGCACGGCTTGCTCGATCAGATCCGCGGCCTCGGTATCCAGATCACCAGCTTCGCAGTCACCGGCAACCAGGAAGTAGCCGGGGAGCAGTCGTGACCGAACACGATCCACTCACCGTTGCCCTGCTCGGAGCGACAGGGAAACTCGGGGGGCGCTACGCCAGGGCGGCCTTGGATGCCGGATTCTCGCTCCGGGCCCTCGCCCGCGATATCGACAAACTCTCATCCGCAGGACTTTCGGCCGTGCGGCCGACCTTCGCATTCGTAGCGAGACGCACGTACCCGTCACTCTCGTCCGCCCATACCAACTCACCGACAAGTCGGCAAAGGGCACCTACAAGGCCGCCACCAAGGTCCCGATCACGTTCGCGAAACCGATCTCGCGGGCCGACGTGGCCAAGTTCCTCCTCGAGGTCACCACCGACCCGCGGTGGGACGGCCCCACAGGCGTGCAGGTCACCGGCGCCTGATTGCAGGCCCACCGGCACCGATAGTCGAATCCCGTAGCCCACGGCTTACCCCCGGGGGGATTTGGACGCCGGGGGATAACAGACCCCCTGCAAGCAACGAAGGTGGAGTTTCAAATGTGGTGACGCACGTCCACCAAACGAATCACGTCAGGCCCTCGGACTCCGCCATTTGCCGGAGGACACAATCACCAGTTGTCCGGATGATCCGTCGCCCTTCGTTTCCTATCTTAAAACTCATAACAGAAGACGCGTTCCGGCAGGACCGCGACATCGCGAAAAGGGGAACCCAATGTCAGACGCACCAACCATCGATCGTGGCCCGGAGGGCCATGCTCCACAGGACGGGACGCGCACTCAAGCGTTCTTCCAGTGGGTTCACGACAAGATTTGGGTGATCGTCATCGGGATGGCGGTCCTGACGCTGGTTGCAGCGCCATTGGCGGCATCGCGTTCGCAGGACGACCCGAACTTCGACCCGTCCGGGGAGATCTACGACACGTTGGAGCTCGTCGACGACCAGTTCGAGTCCGGCTCACCGCTCGCCGCCTCGACCTTCATCGTCGAGGCCCGCGACGGCGACGCGCTGACGCGAGACACACTGTTGGAGTTCCAGCAGAACTCGGCCGAGTTGCGTGCCGACACCGAGCTCTCGGCGAACCTCGCCGTGCAGTTCCAGCCGGGACTCGGAGAAGAGGTCGACGGCATTTTCTCCCTCGCAGACAAGGTCGACGAGGTGCTACCTGGCGGTCTGGAGGCAGCGAGCGACGCTGACGTCAAGTTGGCGCTCGCTGAGATTCTCGGCGAGGACGCGGTCGGCAGCCCGCTGCGCGGCACGCTCTCACAGCTGGCGACCAGTCGTACCGGCAACGTCGCGGGTGTTGAGACGGTCATCTGGACCGCACCGGCGATCAGTGCGACCCTCGTCTATGACCTGACCGAACTCGGTGGCCGCGATATCGAAGGAAACGTCGGTACCGAGACTGAGGAGTACCTGCGTGAGGTGCAATCGGTGCTCCAGGGTGACCAGGACTCGTTCCAGGCGTTCGGTGTTGCGATCGACCCTGAGCTCACCTCGGGCGAGCTATTGGCAGCGTCGTCGCCGTTCATCTTGTTGTCGGTCGTTGGCATCATGTTGCTCGTCGGCGCACTGCTGCGCTCGTATTGGGCTGCGGCCGTCGTTGCCGCAGGTTTGGCGATGACGATGATCTGGTATGCCGCAGTGTTGACAGCGCTCGGGTTCGAGGGCGGCATGCTGCTCGGGTTCATCGGGCCGATCTCGGTGATCGCGTTCGGTGTCGACTTCTTTATCCATGCGAGCGGGCGAACCCGCGAGCATCAGGTCGAGGGGCACAGTCGTGCAGATTCATATACGCGCGGCTTGGGCGCCGTGTTCCCAGCCCTCGTGTTGGCCGTCGCCTCATCGGCGGCTGCGTTCATCTCGAATGCGGTGTCGGGGATTGAGGCGATCGTGCAGTTCGGGATCGGCACCGCGATTGCTCTGGTCATCGGGTTCGCGATTCTGGGCATCGTCACACCACGGGTTCTGCTGGCAGTCGAAGAGACCGTTGGG
>CAXMZV010000471.1:0-4055 GCA_964199985.1 Candidatus Ilumatobacter isfjordensis
TGAACGGCACACCCGTCTACTGGAGCACGGGCAACCTGCTGTCTGGCATGGGGAAGCCGAGCAGCGGCCGGTACGCAGACCAGCGCACGCTGGACGGACTGCTCGCTATGGTGCAGTTCATCGAGCGCCCGAACGGCACCTGGGACTCGTACCCGGGCACGGTCGCAATCTGCACTGATCCGGTGACTCGAATTGTCCGTCCTGCTCGATCGTCGCTCGGCAATCCCTCGAACGGTCTCACCCAGCGCGAACGCAACGAACTGGCGGTCTGTCTGCAACGCACGGCAGCCGTCGTTGCTCCCGTCGGCTGATCGCCGTCCCACTCTGCCAGGGCCAACACGGGGCAGCGTGACGGCTGGTCCCGACCCCGAAGTAACTCAGAGACCGGTGGGGTTGTCGGCGTCTTCGTCGTGGAGGACGGCACCGGTGAGGCGATCGACGGCGCGGACGATTCTGCCAACCGAGTCGTCGGCATTGGCGCGATTCGCTGCGCGTCGCACGATCTCGTCCCATCGCTCGACTTCCTCAGGCGTCTGCCTGCCGGTCAGCTGCTTGTAGGCGAGCAGGTTCTGCTCGGCCTTGTCGGTGAGCGTCTGCGCTTCGGAGTTGTAGTGGTCGTCGACCACTGCATCGAGTTCACCGTCGGTCATCACCGGCACGATGCGAGACGCGATCCGGGCCATGTTGCGGTAGGAGCCCTGGAGTAGGAACGGTGGCGAGGTGCGGTCGCTTTCGGCGGTGGCGGCCGATTCGATGTAGGCGGCGTTGACGTCGAGCAACACGCCCTGCGCACGGCGAAGCATCCGCACGCTGCGCACCGACGCGTCGAGTTCAGCGCCGTCCCACGCGTGCTCCAGACCGCTCGCATCGATTGGCCTGTGGCCGTCGGCCATGTCGAGCACTGCGCCGAGATCGTCGAGCAGCTTCGATGCATGCGGTGCGAGCGATGGGCAGGCGGTGAGCGAGTTCTCGATGTACGAGCGGGCGAAGGCATCGTCGTGTTCGCCGGACACATCGCCGAGGTTGAACACGTCGGACCGGTTGACGAGCATGTCGGGCATCTCGAAGCGTCCGCCGCCGGTGGTGTACGGGTTGCCCGCCATGACGACACAGAAGCGCTTGCCGCGAAGATCGAAGGTGGTGGGAACACCGTCGATCACGCCTTCGACACGGCGTGTTGCGTCGGCAAGCGGAATGAACCGCGACAGCAGGGTCGGCGACGTGTGCTGGATGTCGTCCAGATACAACATCACGTTGCGGCCCATCTGGAATGCGAGGTTGATCTTCTCGACCTCGGCGCGAGCGGTTGCGTTGGGCGCGTCCCCTGGGTCGAGCGAAGTGGTGTCGGTACCCAGGGCCGGGCCATTGACCTTGACGATCAAGAGGCCGAGTCGATCGGCAATCCACTCCATGAGCGTGGTCTTGCCGTAGCCCGGCGGCGACACGACGACGAGCAGACCCTGCCGTGCACCATCGGTCGCGTCGACCGTGCCCATTTGGCGAGCCAGGTTCGGGCCGAACAGTGGAAGCAGCGCGGTGTCGATCAACGTGTTGCGGACGAACCCGGTCATCACCTTCGGACGGTGTTCATCGAGTCGGACACGAGCAGCATGTTCCTCGACGACGTCTCGGCGCGCTTCGGAGTACGTCGGCCAGCGCTCGGCCATGTCGGTGACCAGCGCTCCGGCGGTGTCAGCCAACTCGTCGAGACGAGTCGTGAGCTCACCTCCGCTGAAGCGAGCATGGTCGGCCACGAGCTCGGTGACGGTGATGGCGCCACCGTGGTTGACGGAGTAGCTGGCAACGTCGGGAGCCGCCAGCACGGCAGCTGCCTCGTCGACGTCGAACCGTCGACTGCCAGCGCCTTCGTCACGTGCGACGAACCCGGCAACCCAGTCCCTTGCCAACGCCCACCGCCCCAGCGGTTCGGATTCGGCGTCGAGCGCTGAGCTCAGTTCGGACGTTCCGTCGGCACCCAGGTCGGCACGAAGTTCGGCGACGAGCGCAGCGGCCGTCGACGACTCGAGCAGTTGCGCTCCGATGCCGAGTTCGTCGGTGAGGTAGTCGGCGGAGCGACCAATGGTGGTGTCATCGAAGCGACTCACTGACGTGGCGAATGCCGACAGCTCGGCTCGCAACGCCTGTGCCACGCGGGTGGCAGGGGCCGTTGTGCCCAGTCGGAATCGGGCCGTTGCAGCAGACGCTGCTTGAGCTGCCCAGCCTTCGAGTTGGTCGCCAGTGATTGAGGCGGCCCACACCCGTGCGAGTCCGCGAACCGTTCCGGTGAAACGCAGGAGTGGTTCGGCTTCGAGGTGGGGGAGCACGGCTTCGAGGAGTCGCGCAGCGTCGTGATCGTGGACACCGCGTTGATAGCCGTCGCCGTGGCGCCGTTCGGCCTCGGTTTGGCAGATTTCGAGGAGTTGGCCGGGCGTCGCCGATGCGGATACGAGCGAACGGACGCCGCCGCCGCTTGCCTCGGCAGCAGCGAGGACCGCCCATGCGAGGTACTCGCTGCGCGATACGCGAGGTGTCTCGGACGGAAACGGGCGACCGAGCAGATCCGCGAAGTCGATGAGATCGGACGTGACATCGGTGGCGAAGTCGGTGGCAGTGACCGTCGCCGAGATGACAGGCACGCCATCGTTACGTTCACGCGTCGAAAGCACCATCTCGAACGGCTGCGTGTTCTGCGCAAGGCGGGCACCACCGAGTACCACCGCACCGTCATCGGAGACCAGCGCCGCCTTGTCACGGATGCGGCGGCGCGCACTTTCCAGCGCTTCACGGAGGCCGCTCCGAACTTCCGCGGCACGTCCCGCATCGTCGAGCGAGTCGAGTTCGTCCGCGAGTTCTCGGACCCGTGCGGCGAGTTGGTCGGTCGCGAAGAACGCGGCAACTTCCTTGTCGTCGGCAAACTCGCTCGCGCGGCGGGCCACCGTGGCGAGCAGCCGTTCCGCGGCATCGACGATTCGAGTTGCCCGGCGGTTGCGTTCGTCGAGCAGTGTGCTGCGCCGTTCGCCGACGACCTCGTGGGTGTTGGAGCGGAGCTCCGCAAGTCGGGCGCTTCGCTCTGCGTCCTGGCCGTATCGCGACTCGAGTCGTTCGATCGTGACGAGGAGTCGTGCCAAGACGGTGTCGCAGTCCTCTGGGGTCGATGCACCCGACACCGCGCCGTTGAGGGTCTGTTCCACCAATGCGAGCTCGGCGTCGAACGCGGCTGCATCTTCTTCGGCGCCGAGATTTCGCCGCCGCACGTCGAGCGAGGCGCGAACGCGGTTGGCCGCACCGGTGACGTCAGCGACGGCATGCACGATTCTCGTCCGAACCGTGGGATCGCCGACCTCAAGCGAGGACACGGCGTCGACGACGGCATCGAGGTCATTGCCGAGCGAAGCGATGCGCTCGGCGATCTCATCGAGCTGGGCCGACGTGTCGGCATCGCTGACCGCAGCGCCTGCCGACTCGATCTGGGATTCGAGTGTGGCGAACGCTGCGGGCTGGGACAAGACGTCAATGGCTCGCCCGGACAGTTCGATGACGCCAGCGTCGAGATCGTCGATCAGTTCCGCCACACGGTCGGTGTCGATGGCTTCGACATCCGCGACGGCCGACATCTCCCCGCGAGCACGACGGAGTTGCCCGAGCGCCGTGACGATCTGATCGGGGCTCGCTGCCGTGGCGATGCCATTGAGCACATTGCGGACATCCGCCTGGGCGCTGGACAGGGTGCCACGCGCCGCGGATCGGCGTCGCTCGACCAGCTTGTGTTCGTCGAGAAGCTGCCCAGACGTTGTCAGCACGTCGTGGAGCGTGGCCTCGATGCCGTCGGCCTGGTTGTCGACAAACCAGAGGTGGGTGTCGAGGGACCGTCGAGCGGCTGCTGCCAGCGATTCCCAGGTGCGCGCCGTCGGCTTCTCGTCCTCGCTCTGGCGGGCGAGGTCGTAGACATCGCCGAGGCCTGCAACCAGCGCAGCATTGCCGACACGACTGCTCCAGTCGTCGTCACCACTCGAAACGGGGACGAATTCGGGATCAGCGAACGGTGAGGACCACCA
>CAXMZV010000472.1:0-4050 GCA_964199985.1 Candidatus Ilumatobacter isfjordensis
TTCACGCCGCATGGTCGTTGACGCTGCTCAACCGCAAGGCCCGATCGGTGAAGTACCAGTCGGCGCGCGACTACCAGATCGCTAGTTTCGCCAGCCGCTCGATGCGGTGGACCGGCCTCATCGTGCTCGCGTTCCTTGCTTGGCACCTCGCCGACCTCACGTGGGGCTGGGCCAATCCCGACTTCGTACGTGGCGCCGCATACCGCAACATCGACGCATCGCTGAGCCGTATCCCGGTCGCCGTTCTCTACATCGTGGCCAACATCGCGCTCGGCATCCACCTTTTCCACGGCACCTGGTCGCTCTTCCAGAGCCTCGGTGCCAACAACCCACGCTTCAACAAGTGGCGTAAGGGTCTCGCGGCCGGTGTTGCCACGCTGATCGTGGCGGGCAACGTGTCGTTCCCCATCGCTGTTCTGGCCGGTGTCGTCGAGTTCGACCCTGATGCCGTTACCCATTCCGTCGAAGCCGAGGAAACAGGCGAATGACCATCAATCTCGATTCCAAGATCCCCGACGGCCCAATGGCCGACAAGTGGAGCAACTACATCGAAAACCAGAAGCTGGTGAACCCGTCGAACAAGCGGAAGTTCAAGATCATCGTCGTCGGTACCGGCCTCGCCGGCGCTTCCGCGGCGGCGACCTTCGGCGAGCTCGGCTACCAAGTCGAAGCGTTCACGTTCCACGACTCGCCGCGTCGAGCGCATTCGATTGCGGCGCAGGGCGGCATCAACGCAGCGAAGAACTACCAGGGCGATGGCGACAGCGTCCACCGGCTGTTCTACGACACGGTCAAGGGTGGCGACTTCCGCTCCCGCGAGGCCAACGTCCATCGCCTTGCCGAGGTGTCGGTCAACATCATCGACCAGATGGTTGCCCAGGGCGTGCCGTTCGCTCGCGACTACGGCGGTCTGCTCGACAATCGCAGTTTCGGCGGCGCTCAGGTGAGCCGCACCTTCTACGCCCGAGGCCAGACCGGTCAGCAACTGCTGATCGGTGCCTACCAACAGCTCGCTCGCCAGATTGGCTTGGGCAACGTCAAGCTCTGGAACCGCACGGAGATGGTCGACGTCGTCAACGTCGATGGTCGCTGCGCTGGCATCGTCACCCGTGACCTGATGAATGGCGAGCTCCGTTCGCACTCGGCGCATGCCGTCGTGCTTGCAACCGGTGGCTACGGCAACGCCTTCTACCTGTCGACCAACGCAATGGCCTGCAACGTGACCGCTGCATGGCGTGCACATCGTCGTGGTGCGGCGTTCGCCAACCCGAGCTACACGCAGATCCACCCGACGTGTATCCCGCAGGCCGACGACTTCCAGTCGAAGCTGACGCTGATGTCGGAGTCGCTTCGCAACGACGGTCGCATCTGGGTGCCCAAGAGTCCCGATGAGACGCGTTCAGCGGCGCAGATTCCAGAGGACGATCGCGACTACTACCTCGAGCGCATCTATCCGAGCTTCGGCAACCTCGCTCCGCGCGACGTATCGTCGCGGGCGGCCAAGCGCGCCGTCGACAGCGGTCAAGGTGTCGGTCCACTGAAGAACGGCGTGTACCTCGACTTTGCCGAATCGATCGAGCGCCTCGGCGCCGAGGTCATCAAGGAGCGCTACGGCAACTTGTTCGACATGTACGAGCGCATCACCGGTGAGTCGCCGTACGAGATGCCGATGCGCATCTACCCGGCCAGCCACTACACGATGGGCGGGCTCTGGGTCGACTACGAACTGCAGACCACCGTTCCCGGCCTGTTCTGTGCGGGCGAGGCCAACTTCTCCGATCACGGTGCCAACCGACTCGGAGCGTCGGCGTTGATGCAGGGTCTCTCCGACGGCTACTTCGTGCTGCCATACACGATTGCGCCGTACCTCGCTGATCTGCTCAACAAGCCGATCCCCGACGAGAACCACGAGGCCTTCAAGGCCGCCGAGGTCGAGGCGCAGGCCCGGTTCCAGGGTTATCTCGACATTGGCGGCACCAAGGGCCCCGATCACTTCCATCGTGAACTTGGCCGCATCATCTGGGACTACTGCGGTATGGACCGCAACGAGCAGGGTCTCCAGAAGGCCCTCTCCGAGATCCCGGCGCTCCACGAAGAGTTCAAGAAGGACCTCCGCGTCACCGGTACGGGTGAGACCACCAACCAGACGCTGGAGAAGGCGGCGCGCGTCGACGATTTCTTCGAACTCGGTCAGTTGATGTGCCAAGACGCACTCACTCGCGAAGAGTCATGTGGCGGCCACTTCCGTTCCGAGTATCAGACCGACGACGGCGAGGCGCTCCGCAACGACGAGGACTTCGCTCACGTCACCGCCTGGGAGTGGAGTGGCGACGCCACCAAGCCGATCGAGCATCGCGAGAAGCTCGAATTCGAAGTCGTCAAGTTCGCCACGCGCAGCTACAAGTAAGGCAAAGCAGTGTCACACAATCTCTCCAACATCAATCTGAAGATCTGGCGCCAGGATGGCCCCGACGCGCAGGGTCGTTTCGAGACCCACCAGATCCCCGAAATCAGCGACGAGGCGTCGTTCCTCGAGATGCTCGACATCTTGAACGAGCGGCTCATCGAAGAAGGCAAAGAAGCTGTCGTGTTCGACCACGACTGTCGCGAAGGTATCTGCGGTACCTGCTCGCTGATGATCGACGGCCAGGCACATGGTCCGCAGAAGGGCACGGCAACGTGCCAGCTGCACATGCGCCAGTTCGAGTCCGGCGACGAGATCGTGATCGAGCCGTGGCGCGCCACAGCGTTCCCGATCATCAAAGACCTGATGGTCGACCGGGCACCGCTCGATCGGATCATCGAAGTCGGCGGCTTCATCACCGCACCGACCGGTGGTGCGCCTGACGCGAACCTCATCCTCATTCCGAAGCCGGTCGCCGATGCGTCGATGGACGCGGCGGAGTGCATCGGCTGCGGCGCGTGCGTGGCGGCCTGCCCGAACAGCGCGGCCAACTTGTTCACCGGGGCGAAGATCGCTCACCTCAACTTGCTGCCGCAGGGGCAGGCCGAGCGCTACAAGCGCACCGAGGCAATGGTCGAGACCATGGACCAGTACTTCGGTTCCTGCACGAACCATGGTGAGTGCGAGGCGGCGTGTCCGAAGGAAATTTCGATCGACAACATCGCGACGATGAATGTCGACTACGCCAAGTCGAAGTTCAAGAACCGCAAAGCCCTCGCCCGCTAGTTCAGCATCGACCGCTGGTTCAGTTCGGCAAGAAGATCGCGTCGATCTGCCCGCCCCACACCTGACTGGGCGAAACCGTCGAGGCGCAGCTGAGGTAGTACGTCTGGATGGCGCCGGCGGCGATGCTGAATGTTCTGTTTCGCGCCAGACCGCCAGCATCGCCTTCGCCGGAAGACAAACCAGGAGTCGGTCCGGCGGCTTCGAAGATGGCATCGTCGAAGTTGTTCGCTCCAGGTGTCGGGCTGGTGCTGACTGCGCAACGAACGTCGTGGCCTGCTTCATTCTCGACGGCAGTGGCCGATGCGGTCACGAACACCTTGCCTGCTGTCGGTGCAGTGACGGTCACGTTCACGATCGGCGTCCGCGTGGTCGTGATCGAGACTTGACCTGCGGCGGGTGACGACACCGCGAACGCCTTGTTGGTTTCCAAAGCGAGCAGACGCGACTGGATCTCGGTGAGGCTCGATGGTGTGTAGTAGCCGACGACATCGGCGATGACGTTGACGGTCCCGAGATTGTTAAAGATCTTGACTTTGCCGTCGGGTGACAGTTTGACGTCGACCTTGTTGGGTGTGGGTGGCTGTCCTGGGACCCAGTTGAGGTTCGACGCCTTGGGCGGCGTGGTGAGGTTCGCCGGGAAGAGTGTGAGGTACGACTCGGCCGTCGGGCTGACGGCGGTGACGTTGAATGCAACGGCGGTGGCGTCGGTGGGGATGCCGACGCACTCGCCGTTGCTGCCCGTGACCTGAGTCGGGAAGGTTTCACCCGGCCCGAGCGGCGCCACCCGGATGCCGACGTTGTCGAGGCCGGGCCGTGTATCGAAGAGGCGGCAGGGTGGAACGGGGACAAAGGTGGTGTCG
>CAXMZV010000473.1:0-4047 GCA_964199985.1 Candidatus Ilumatobacter isfjordensis
CCTCCACGACAAAGCAGCCGTGCTCGCCTGTCGGATCGCATGGAATCATCCGCTCCCAGACGGCAACAAGCGAGCGGCGTGGGCCTGCCTCGTGCTCTTCATCGATCTCAATGACGGATCGTGGAACGACGCGCAACCCGACACCGACGAGGCCGTTGAAGCCATGCTCGCCGTAGCCGGACGCGACGTCGACGAAGCGTGGCTCTCGACCTGGCTTCGAGACCGAGTCACCTTCACGAACTGAGACCAGCCTCAGCCGCCGTACGTGGACCGGATGACCTCGCACGACGGTTCGCACGATCGTGTCCCGCACCGTGTGGCCGATCGTGTTCGGTCCACCTCCGTGTACCGATGTCCCCCTCTGCCCCGTCGCCCGCCTTTACCTCAACATGACCACAGCACCGACACTCCCCCGATCCCGTACCAACGAGACAACCACCCGAGCGCTCCTGGTGAGCATCAAGCAAGCATCCGAGATGTTGTCGATCAGCCGCTCGGTGATCTATCAGCTCATGGACGCCGGCCAGCTCACACCGATCCGCATCGGCCGAAGCGTGCGCCTTCCCGTGGAGCAACTCGAACAGTTCGTCGCCGACCGACTGGCAGGCGTTGATACCCGGCACGACAACCCTGACACGGTCACGGGCATTTCTTCCACGAACGATCCAGAAGATCGCCTGGCAACAAGCTGACGGCCCGCCCACACGTCCGGCCACACCTGTGCTTTCTGATCGCCGGTTAGTCTCAGGGTTACTCTCAAATGAGCCGATTTCGACGACAACACGTCTCTGACCAGGGATAACGCAGCAGCGGTCGGAATCCCACGCCTTCCGCCAGTGACAACACCCCCGAGCCCTCGGTTCAGGGGTGTTGTTCGTTTTCCCGTCAATCTCTTCGGGCAATCTGTTTCGGTCAGCCGCAGACGGTTTCGTTCTCGGGCGCTTCGAGTTGCACGAGGTAGTTGTGGATCGTGTCGTCGATGCAGTCGTTCGCCCCGTAGCCGACGTGCTTATTGGCCTCGACGACCACGAGTCGTCCTTCTTCCAGCGCCTGGGCCATCTTGCGACTGCTGTCCAATGGTGTGGTCGGGTCACCTGTTGTCCCAACGACGACGATCGGGCCGGCCCCGATGGCGGTGATCTCGATCCGTGGATCGATCGCCTCAGGGAAGAACGAGCAGAAGTAGGAGCCAGTGGTGTACGGAAAGAGTCGAGGTGCCAACCCGATCAGAGGCTCGGCGTCCGCGTCGGCTTCCTCGACGGTGGGGCGGTCAGGATCGTCAGCACACGAGATGGCCTGAAACGACTCGAGTAGGTCGCTGTAGCTGCCATCGGATCGACGTCGGTAGTACGCATCCTGCAGCGCCAGCAACCCGTCACCATCACCGTTCGAGGCATCTTCGAGCGACCGCTCGAGCGTCGGCCAGAATATGTCGGAGTACATGGCTTGGGCGACTCCTGTGATCGCAACGGCGAGACTGACATCGGCGCGGCCCTCGGGGCCTTCGAGTGGCGTTTCGTCCAAGCTCGCGAAGAGTCGGTCGTATGCGCCCTCGGCATCGCCGTCGTTGTGGAACGCACATGATGAGTCGTCACTGCACTGAGCGAGAAACGTGTTCAACGCTGCTTCGAATCCGATCCGCTGCTGTCGGCTCGATTCGGTGCTGTCGGCGTTGGGGTCAGCCGCGCCGTCGAACACCGCGGCGCGCACCGTCGCCGGATACATCGTGGCCCACACCGCGCCGAGTTCGCTCCCGTAGCTGAATCCGAAGTACGACGCCTGTTTTTCACCAAGCGCCTGACGAATGGCGTCCATGTCGCGAGCTGAGTTGTTGGTGCCGATGTACTGCAGTGGCCGACCCACGCGATCGATGCAACGCTGCGCGAACTCCTCGGCGAGGGCCACCAATTCGTTCTTCTCTTCGTCGTCGTCGGGAGTGACGTCACCAGTGGCGAAGAAGCGGTCGTACTCGTCATCGTCAATGCAGTCGGCCACGCCGCCGCTGATGCCGGTGCCGCGCGGGTCCCAAGCGATGACATCGAATCGCGTCGTGAGCGCGTCTTCGAACCAGGTGGTGGCTTTGATCCCCATCGAGCTGGCGGGTGACCCAGGCCCACCATTGTTGACCATCAGGATGCCGACGCGGTCGCCGTCAGCGCGATGTCGGGTGACGTAGAGCTCGATCGTTTCGCCCTGCGGATCGGCGTAGTCCAGCGGCACCGTGAGCCGGCCCGTGTCGACACGACCCGCTGTTTCTTCCCAGACGATCTCGTAGTCGAGCGGCTCGGGCGGCAGGGTGCTCGGCGGCAACGTGTCGCCCGCTTGCGCGGTCGTGGGCGGCGCGACGGTCGTCGATGTGGTCGCTGGAATCGATGTGATCTCACGCGTCTTCGGGGCCGATGCAGCATCAGACGACGAGCACGCTGCGACGACGAGCGCGACACCGATCAACGCGGGAAGGACACGACGCATGACCATGCATCGTACGGGCGGACACGTCGTAGCGTTGCGCACATGCGTATGGCCCCACACCACATGATGCCCGGCGACAAGGATGCTCTCGACGGGATCAAACTCGCCGACGGAACCCTTGCAAGAGTGTGGCAATTCGCCCGCCCATACCGCAGGACGATCGCCCTCTTCCTCGTCGCGATCCTGGTCGCGGCTCTGCTCGCGCTCGTCCCGCCGTTCGTCGTCCGGGCGATCATCGACTCTTCAATCCCCAACTCGGACCGCGAAGCGATCAAGGTCTTGGCCGGGATTGCCGTCGCCGCAGCGCTTGGTGATGCGGCGCTTGCGATCCTCCAGCGGTGGTGCAGTTCTCGCGTCGGTGAAGGGCTGATCTATGACCTCCGCCGCGCACTTTTCGCCAAGGTGCAGCGGATGCCGATTGCCTTCTTCACGCGCACTCCGACGGGGGCGATCACGTCTCGACTGAGCAGCGATGTCGTCGGCGCACAGTCAGCGGTCACCAGCACGCTCGGCAGCGTCGTGAGCAACGTGGTCGTGCTCACCACGACGTTGGCGGCGATGATCGCCCTCGAGTGGCGGCTGACATTGCTCACACTGATTGTTCTGCCGCTGTTCATCGTGCCGGCGCGCCGAGTCGGCACCCGGCTGCAAGGGATCTCGCGCGAGCAGATGGGCTACAACGCCGCCATGAACACGCAGATGACCGAACGCTTCAACGTGTCGGGCGCGATGTTGGTGAAGCTGTTCGGATCGGGAGCTCGCGAGCGCGAGTCGTTCGAATCGCGCGCACGCGGCGTTCGCGACACGGGGATCCAATCGGCGCTCTACGGTCGAGTGTTCTTCGTTGCTCTCGGCTTGGTCGGAGCGATCGGTACCGCCGCCATCTACGGCATCGGCGCATTGATGGTCGTCGACGAAGAGATCTCAACGGGCACGCTCGTGGCACTGGCCGCATTGGTGACACGCGTGTACCAACCGCTGACTGGGCTGACGAACGCACGAGTGGACCTGATGACCTCGATGGTCAGCTTCGAGCGAGTCTTCGAAGTGCTTGACGCGCCGGAGGCGATCACCGAGAAGCCCGGAGCCTTCGACCTGGTTGCGCCGCGCGGCGCTGTCGAATTCGAAGACGTTACGTTCAGGTATCCACCGGCCGCTGATTCGGCCATCGTCTCCATGGAACAGAACGCCGGCCTTGGCGGCGACACCGACCCCGATGTCGACGTGCTCAAACGGCTTTCGCTCTCGATCGCGCCTGGCGAAACCGTTGCACTGGTCGGCGCATCAGGCGCCGGTAAGTCGACAACCATCTCGCTCCTCCCCCGTCTCTACGACGTCACGTCGGGCGCAGTGCGCGTCGACGGGCACGACGTGCGCGATCTCACGCTCGATTCGCTGCGCGCTGCAATCGGTGTTGTCGCGCAGGATCCGCACCTGTTCCACGAGTCGATCGGAGAGAACCTGCGCTACGCCGATCAATCAGCGTCGGAGGCCGACGTCATTGCCGCTGCCAAAGCAGCGCGGATTCACGACACGATTGCGGCGCTTCCGGATGGCTACGACACGATCGTCGGT
>CAXMZV010000474.1:0-4027 GCA_964199985.1 Candidatus Ilumatobacter isfjordensis
GCTTGCCCCGAAGCATGGCGAGGTCGGCGCGTTCCACACGGTCGCTCCCGTCGGAGCCCGCTGATGTGGGTCGCACCTTCTGTGTCGACGTCGGCAAGCAGGATGGCGAACTCGTTGCCGCCCATGCGGGTCACCACGTCACCTGGGCGGCACAGCTCCGACACTCGACGCGCAACTTCGACCAGCACGGCGTCTCCGACAACATGGCCGAAGGTGTCGTTGACCTGTTTGAAATCATCGAGGCCGATGAACAGCACCGCCGTCGAGCCGACGCTCTGCTCGAGAGCTTCGGCAAACCGCGAGCGGTTGGCAAGCCCGGTCAAGGGGTCCTGTTCAGCGGCGCGCATGAGCATCTCGTCGTCTCGTTCGCGACGCATTGTCATCTCGATGGTCTGGATCGAGTCGCGCAGGATCATGTTGATGTTGCCCACAAAGGTGTGTTCGTGGATCGCGAAGCTGAGCACGGCAAGCATTGGCTGGCCGCCGAGGCTTGCAACGGCCAGGTCAGCGACAGCGAAGCCGGCGTCACGTGCCTCCTGGGCGATTCCTGCGGGGAGTTCAGTCACCGGAAACACGGCGTGGACATCGGTGATCTCGCGGTTCCAAGGCGCTGGGGTGTCGACCAACGATGCGATCATCGCGCCGAGGCCGATCCCGACGGGCCGTCCCGGTTCCACAGCGGCGGTGAACCGATTCCCATCATGTCCGGACAGCACAAAGGAACGAATCTCGAACGCATCGTCCCACTGCATGGACAGGCTCAGCGCGACCCTTTCGGCCACTTCGAGTGACGATGCTCCCGCACCGAAGGCATGCAGCGCATGAGATGAGGCTGATTGCAGCTGGTGCGGCATCATGGTGACGATCCACAGCAGCTTGCCGTCGATACACACACGTTCACCACAGCAGTCGGCGTAGTGCGTGTCGCCGTGGCGATCCAGGAGGCCGACCTTGAATGGGAGGTGCTTGGATCGAACGATTCGATCCTCCGGCCCGAAGAACGCGAAGAGCATCGAGTCGTAGTGCTCTGGTGCGACATGGTCGAGCGCGTTGGTGCCCATGAGGTCGTCGGTCGTGTATCCGAGGACACCCAACGATGAGCCCATGTGCTGCACGATCGTGCCGACCTCGTCGATCACGATGACGGTCTGACGGAGGTGGCGCAAAACGATCTCTGCGCTCAGTGGGGGCGCGCTTGACGCAGTCGTGCCCTTGCCATCTTCCATGTGCTGGCCATCGGCATGGCAATGCGGCCTCTTGAGGGACTGCCAGGGTCAGGCGGCGGTGACCTCGACCGGAATGCCGTTGAGGGCGCAGTTCCCCGACAGGTCGTCGAGCGCCGCATCGTCGGTGAGCACATTCGAGTTGACGCCGGGCTTCGTCTTGGCCGTGTGCATCTCGATGCCTTCCTCGTCGTAGCCCCAACCGTGTGGCAGACACACCACACCGGGCATCACTTCGTCGGTGATCTCGATAGGTGCCACGACCGTGCCGACTCGTGATTGAACGCTCGCCGAACCACCATCGGCCAAGCCGAGTCGGCTGGCGTCATCGGGGTGCACCTGCAACGTGCAGTCGGTCTTGCCCTTGATCAAGATGTTCAGGTTGTGCATCCACGAGTTGACGGTCTTGAGATGGCGGCGACCGATCAGCACGAGCTGCTCACTCGCCTGACCGAGTTCAGCGAAGTGCGCCGCGAAGCGCACCATGTCATCAACGATCGGCTGCGGAGCGAGCTCGACCGTTCCCGACCTCGTCTTGATCGCGTCGGGGAATCGCGGAACGAGCGGACCGAAGTCGGCGCCGCTCGGGTGCTCGTCGATCAGTTTGCGCAGCGTGAGCCCGTTCGGGTTCGAGCCAAATGCGTCGCCGTGCTGACCGACACGCAAGCGGAAGTCGATGATCTGCTCGGACCATTCCCACGCCGAGAGCGCCTCGAGGATTTCTGCTTTGTCCCGGCCGTGGATCAGCGATGACTCGCGCGCCAGTTCCCCGTCGATGATCTGTTCCATTATCTGGTTGTGCACGATCACCGGGTCGGTGTCGACAGGGTTCCCCTGGATGACGAGCGCCAGGCGGCTCAGGATCTGTTCTTCGCTTGGGGCGTCTGTCTCGAAGACCGCCGGCGAGTACTTGGCGAACGAACGAATCATGTTCGCCTCGAACGCAAAATCATAGTGGCTGCGCTCGAGTGCCGACGTCGGCGGCAGGATCACGTGCGCATGCTGAGCCGTGGCGGTCACATACGGGTCGACGACAACCAACAGGTCCAGCTGCTGCAACGCCTCGTCGATACGGTCGCTGTTCGGGAACGATCGAACCGGGTTGCATGCCAGGACGAAGAGACCCTTGATGGCACCTTTGCCGGGCGTGGTGATCTCTTCAGCCAACGTCGCCGCCGGAAGTTCCCCTTTCACCTCGGGCCGACCAGATGCTCGGCCCTCCCAACGTCCGAGCTTGAAGCCACGGCCGCCCGGGGTTGACGGCGCCATGTTCTGAGTTGGCGCGCAGTTGAACATGATGCCGCCCGGCTCGTCGAGGTTGCCGGTCAGCACGTTGAGGACATCCGTCGCCCAACTGGCGATCGTGCCGAACTGGACCGTGTGCGCACCCATGCGCCCGTACACCGTCGCCGTGGGGGCTGCCGCGAGTTCGCGTGCGATGCGCCGCGTGGTCTCGGCCGAGATACCGCATTGACCAGCGACCGCTTCAGCGGTGTACGGAGCGGTCAACTCGCGAACTTCGTCGACGCCGCTGACATGCGACTCGAGCCGGCCGATGTCGACGAGGCCTTCGTCGAACAGCGTGTTGATCAGCGCCATGAGCCAGTACGAATCGGTGCCGGGCACGATCGCGAGGTGTTCTGATGCGTTTTCGGCGGTCTTCGTGCGGCGCGGGTCGACCACCACGAATTTGCCGCGTTCGCGTATCGCTTCGAGTCGGCCCGGCATGTCTGGTGCCGTGAGCAAGCTGCCGTTCGACACGTACGGGTTGGCGCCGAGCATCAGCATGTAGTCGGTGCGGTCGAGATCCGGCAGCGGGAACAGGTCGGGCCGACCCCACATCAGACCAGCGCTGACGTGCTTCGGCATCTGATCGACGGTCGAGGCCGAGAAGGCGTTGGTGCTTCCCACAGCGGTCATGACCGGGCGGACGTAGAGCAGCCCGCCGAGGTTGTGCGTGTTCGGGTTGCCGAGCACCGTGCCGAGCGCTTGGCGACCATGCGCCTCGACGATGGGAGCGAGCCGACGTTGAATCTCGGCAAAGGCCTCGTCCCAGGTGGCTTCCTTCCAACCATCCGCCGTGCGAATGCGCGGTGACGTGAGCCGGTCGGGATCCTCGTGCAACTGCTTGAGCGTGGACCCCTTCGGGCAGATGAAGCCCTTGGAGTAGGGGTCGTTCATGTCGCCACGAATGCGGACCACCTGATCGCCTTTGGTGGTGATCTCGAGCCCGCAGCACGCTTCGCAGAGCGGGCACGCGCGGTGGTGTGTCACGGTCGCATCAGTCGCGTCGGTGACATCAGTGGTATCAGTTCCCATGAGGGCACAGTACGCGACACCGCCAGCAAGACACTCAGTGGTGGCCGTCAGCGGGACAGCTGTTTCTCAGTCAGCTGAGGGACTGGTGGAAACTGGTATGGCCGATGTCGCCCGCTCTGACGAACGAATCTCTCTTCCAATCGGACTCAACCCAATCTGCACACATGCACGCTGTGGTGCGCCACTCTCGGGCAGCGCAGCCAGTTCGTCCGGATACGCACGACGCCTCACACGATCATGGACAGGACATACGATCACCCCTGGTCAGCGGGTAGATCGTGTGGTCGGGTGCGGCGACCCACCCCGCCAAGTCCACGTTCGTGGAAGGGGGGTGAAGCCTGGACTTTCGAGTCCGCCTCGCGTGTCCTCGTCCCGTGTCGGCGAATCACGGGACCTTTTCGGGACCTAATCGACAGCGGCCGGCGAGCATCGCCATGTCATCAAGTTCGAAGTCCCGGGCCAAGCGGACGAGGGACTTCGATCGC
>CAXMZV010000475.1:0-4020 GCA_964199985.1 Candidatus Ilumatobacter isfjordensis
CATGCAGTACGACTATCAGCTCCAGACGGCATTCCGCATGGGCCTCGACGCCGTATTCAGCGACCACACCGACATCATGATCGACGTCTTCCGCCAAGAAGTCGGCGGGCAGCTGCCCTGAGCCAGAATGACAGGCACCTCCGACTCCGCCCTCCGAGCGAGAGCGAGTCGGGCGTCGTCAGGCGTCGGACGCCGCAGGCGTCCTCACAACCATTGCCAATTATCACGGGGCCAGAACACCACGAAGGCGCGCCCGACCAGATCGTCGTCGTCGATGGGACCCAGCGTTCGACTGTCCTGGGATCCATCGCGATTGTCCCCCATCACGAAGACGTGATCATCGGGGACCACTTGCGATGTGACGTCAGGGCCGCAGCTGCCCGGAGCCCGATCAGCCTCGTCCAGGTACGGCTCCTCGAGAATCTGCGGGGCGTCGCTGCCCGGTTCGGTGATGCGAACCACACACCCGGTCATCTCAATCGTCTCGCCTGGCAGTCCGACGACACGCTTGATCAGGTCACGCTCGGTCGCACCCGTGATCTGGTGCAACACGACGACGTCACCACGGTTCGGGTCGTGCAGCCGATACGACAACTTGTTGACGAAGACACGGTCGCCAGTATCGAGTGTGGTGGCCATCGACTGGCCGTCGACGACGAAGTGGGCAAGGACATAGCCACGGACGACGAAGGCGACGAGCAAGGCGACGGTAACGACCACAACCCAGTCGAAGAAGGCCCGTGCGCCTGAGGATCGCTTCGACGTGGGCTCGTTGAGCGGTACCTCGCCAGCGCCGTCAACATGCTCAGCGGTCGACGACCCAGATTCCGAGTCATTTTCCCAAGGGTCGGACGGGCCACTGTTTCTCGGTCCCGCTGGCTGAGGGAGGCCAGGGCCGTCGTCTTGAATCGTCACGAGCCTCCAACCGTATCCGGCGCACGCGAACGAATGGCGTCAGAGCGTCTCGATGAGCCGCTCGACTCGTTCGTCGCGACTCTTGAACGGATCCTTGCACAACACGGTGCGTTGGGCCTGGTCATTGAGCTTCAAGTGGACCCAATCGACGGTGTAATCGCGCTTGCGCTCCTTGGCCCGCTTCACGAATTCTCCGCGCAGTCTTGCTCGAGTGGTCTGTGGCGGGACGTCGATGGCAGTGTTGATGTCCTCATCGGTGCAGATGCGTTCGACGAGGCCTCGATCCTGCATCTTGTAGAACGGGCTGCGGCTGCGCGACACGTCGTGATACTGCAGGTCGAGGAGTTGCACACGGGCATGGCCGAGGGGCAGATCGTGGCGTTCACGGAACTTTTCGATCAGGTTGTACTTGATGACCCAATCGACCTCACGATCGAGCTTCAACGGATCGTCCTCGATTGTGGTGATGCAGTGCTCCCACATGTCGAGCGCCTTCTGTTCGAGTGGCGGGAAGCCCGGACCGTCGGCGTACCGAAGTGCTCGGTCGAGGTACTCGCGCTGAATGTCGAGGGCGCTCAATTCGCGACCGTTGGCCAGACGCACCGTACGGCGGCAAGTGATGTCATGGCTGATCTCGCGAATGGCTCGGATCGGATTCTCGAGGGTCATGTCGCGCAGGACAACGTTCGGGTCCTCGAGCATGCGCAGCATGCACGCGGCGGCACCGATCTTGAGGAACGTGGTGTACTCACTCATGTTCGAGTCGCCGACGATCACGTGGAGTCGCCGGTACTTTTCGGCATCCGCGTGCGGCTCGTCGCGGGTGTTGATGATTGGGCGGCTCCGCGTCGTCGCCGACGAGACGCCCTCCCAGATGTGTTCGGCGCGTTGTGCGATCGAATACGTCGCGCCCCGTGCGGTCTGGAGCACCTTGCCGGCGCCGGTGTAGATCTGACGGCTGACGAAGAACGGAATCAAGACTTCGGAATATTTGCCGAGGTCATCGTCACGGCTGATGCAGTAGTTCTCGTGACACCCATACGAGTTGCCCGCAGAGTCAGTGTTGTTCTTGAAGAGATAGATCGTGCCTCGGATCGATTCTTCCGCCAAGCGCTGCTCCGCTGATTCGACGAGCTGCTCGAGGATCCGCTCCCCCGCCTTGTCGTGGACAACACACTCATACAGCGAGTCACACTCGGGCGTTGCGTACTCAGGGTGCGAACCAACATCGAGATACAGGCGAGCGCCGTTCTGCAGAAACACGTTCGAGCTTCGGCCCCACGACACGACGCGTCGGAACAGGTAGCGGGCCACCTCGTCGGGGCTGAGCCGGCGCTGCCCTCGGAGCGTGCAAGTCACCCCGTATTCGTTCTCGAGGCCGTAGATCCTGCGGTCCACTAGTTCGACCTCATTGCGGCAACTTAACCCAGCCGCGTTCAGTGTGTACGAGCGTCCGGAAACAGTCGCAGGAAGTTCTCGGCGTAGAAGTTGTCACGTGTCGCTGCCGGCCGGTCGCCGAGTGACTTCTCGAAGCGGCCGATCGGATCCTTCCCGCCCTCGACGTGGGGGTAATCGCTCGAAAACAGGTAGAGGTCGTCGGCCGACGCATCGATCAACGCACCAACGTCTTCGAAGACGAACGGCGTGAACGCCATCTGCTCCCGCAAGGTCTCCGACGGCACCCGCTTGAGCTCGGCGAGGTACTGGTCGACCTTGCTCCATGATCGGACGACCCAGTCGAGACGCTCGATCATTGCCGGCACCCAGCCAGCACCCAGTTCGACGCTGGCGCCGCGCAGCTTCGGGAATCGCTCGAAGATACCGTCCATCACCAAGACCGAAAGGAAGGTCTCGGGTCCCTGGTGCATGACGGCCATGTCTTTACTCCGCACGTTCTCGCCACCACCCATCCAGTCCCGAACGGGTGCACGACCGGTGTTGGTCCACTTCGGATCGAGCTGCAGGGGCGCACCGCCGACGTGCAAGACGAATGGCGTCTCGGAGTCGGCCAGGCGCTCCCAGAACGGGTAGAGGTCAACGTGCCCAGGTGACATGTCGCCGGGTGCGTAGTGCGGCACCCAGATTGCTTCCATCCCCGCCTCGAGCGCGAACTCGAGTTCGGTAACGGCGAGTTCGGGGTTGTTGAGCGGGACGACGCCCACGCCCATCAGCCGGGCATCGTTGGCGACGAAATCGCTCATCGCACGGTTGTGCGCACGTGTCGCTCCGTAGCGAAGATCGTCACCCAGCTTGCTGCTCATCGAGAACGGCGTGACCACGCTGTGGGTGGCAAACACGAGCTGCTTCTTGAAGCCGAGCATGTCCATCGCCACCGATCGATCGTCCCGATCGAACGCACCCAACGCTTGGATCTCCTTCGACTCGGCGATCAGCTGATCTCCGAGTGCGACCTGCGCCTCGACGTGCTCGGTGCTGTGCTTCGACCCGTTGGTGACGATCGTGTCGACCTCTTCGTCAGTGACCAGTGACGCCTGGTAGCTGACCGGCCGGATCTTGTCGCGAATTGCCGCATCGGCGTAGTCGATCAAGAAGTTCGGCAGCTCCATGATGTGGCTGTCAGCGTCATAGAACGGACGGTCTGCCGGTGCGTAGGTCATGTCACGACCGTAGACGCTCGCCGATTGGCCCCTTCCACCGACCAATTCTCGTCAGTCGAGGTCGTCGAACGCACGTGGAAGGATGAGGTGACCAGTGTGCTCGCCGGTCCACCCTGCGAGGCGGAGAACTTGGGCAGCTTCCGACGGCGCCCAGTCGGGCAGGTCCATCGTGATGCCATGATCGGTGCTCGGGACGAACCCGAAGCGGCCGTAGTACGCCGGGTTGCCCTGCAGCAGCACCATCGGCTCGCCTCGATCGTCTGCGACGCCACACACGGCGCGGACAAGCGCATCACCGATCCCTTGACGCTGGCGTTCTGGTGCCACAGCGAGCGGCGAGAGCATCGCAATGGTCGTCCCGCCGTTCGCTGACCGAAGTTCGGCCCCGCTGATCACCACGTGACCGACCACGACGTCGCCACGCGTGGCAACCAGCGCAAGCTCGGGCCAGTAGCCCTCGAACGCTCGGATGTTGCGCACCAGCGTC
>CAXMZV010000476.1:0-4011 GCA_964199985.1 Candidatus Ilumatobacter isfjordensis
TCGGCATTTCAGTGCTCCGACGTGGACGCTGTATCGTTGCCTCCCGTCATGGCCTGCTCCACCACCATTCTCAAACCCGCCACTGGAGCCCACTGATGGCACCGCGTCTCCGCGGCAAATGGGCCCTCGGCATCACGCCGCGCAACTTCACCTGGGTCCTCAAGGACAAGATGGCGATCTGCGAACGTCCCGGCGGTGTCGGCGACAATCATCGCCGCGTCCGCCGTCAGGAAGAGATCATCTGGCTCCGCGAGAACGGCTTCGGCTGCGTGGTGTCGATCATCGCTGCACCGCACAATCTGCACAACTACGACGAGCTGCAGCTGCCGTACCGCCACCGCCCGTTCAACGCGGAACACCCGGACCCGTATCTCACGGCGTTGTACACCGAGATTCGTGAGCTTCTGAAGCACGACACGAAGCTGATGGTGCACGCAGAGGAACTCGGCGATCGCCTCATCGGCGTGATGGGCGGCTACATCCGCTGGTCAGGGCTCGTCGAGGATCCCACCAAGGCGATCCAGGTCACCGAGCGGATCGCCGGGCGCCAGCTCGATCCATTCGCTCGCGAGATCATCATGCGCGCCCACACGCTGCGCTGACAGCCGCGTCACCGCTTACCAATTCCGCCGGGAGACGGCGAAACGTGGCTGACATTCCCGCGCAAGGCTTCGGCCGTGGCAGACGACTGCAATCGACTCTACGAATCGAACCAAGTCTGCGCCTCCTCTGCGGTCGACGTGAAGAGGTCAGCCACGTCGAGGCCGTTCACGATCAACTGCTCTCTCAGGAACGGTTCGAGCGTTCCGGAGCAGTCGGAGAGGACTGCGAAGTCATCATCGTCGAGAGCCATCACGACCTCGACCCAGCCATCGGGAAGATCCGCGGCCCTCGTGACCCCGAGAACGACGGTCAGGGAATCCGCTGCGGACGCCTCGGCAGTAAGCGACACGAAGTCATCGATGATCACGAACTCGCGCTGCTCGGGCTGCGCAGTGGCGTCGGCGATAGAGGTCACTGCGAGGAGTACTGGATCGTTCGTTCCGGCATCGCTCTCCGTGTCAAGGACTGCACCAGGCTCGAGCGAGTACCAAACGTGTCCGGCACCCCAGAAGCTCTTGGCGCCCGGCCCGAACTCGACCTCACAGCCAGTTATGGCGGCGGCGCGCAAGGAACCGACAAGGTCGTCCGAGTTCGAGTCCGCTTGATCCGCGCTCGCTGGGGCAGGCGATCTCACCGGAGCAGGCAGTGTGCTGGTCGCCGAGCGATTCGAATCGGATGGACCAACTACGATCGTGTCATCCGATGAGTCGCTGGCAACGCACGCAGTCGCTGTCAGAGCGACGAGGCCGATCAGTGAGATCGCAGGGTGCATGGCGTTCCTTCGATCGGCAAGTCGCTGGAGGCCATCGGACGTCGCCGTTGCATTGCGGACATCACGATCGCGACAGATGATATCCCTTCAGCATGTGTCACAGATGAGATGTTAATTACGAACACTTGTTGCTTTCCTGCAGAATCATTGATACCATGCGGAGCATGAATTCGGCTCGACGGATGGCTTTCGTGGACGGTTTGACCGTCGACGAGGTCGGTCCGGGTGAGATCGCTGCAGCTCACGGCCACATCCGAGCGCTCCGCGGGCACCTCGATGCGAAGGAAGCCGAGCTCGCCCGCCGGCAGCAGCTGCTTGCCGACACCGAGGGCGCATCACCCGCCGTCGACACACTCAACCGTCACAACAAGTCGACGCGCCATGCTGCACAACGAGCGGCCGCACGCGCCACCACCTTGGGCGAAGCACCGTCGATGAACCGGCTACTCGATCGCGGCATCATCACCGCCGAACACGCAGACGCACTCTCGGCCGAGGCCAGCAAGCTCGACAATGAGCGTCGGGAGGCCCTGCTCGACGTCGAGTCCGAGCTCGCCAGCGCCGCCACCACAACCTCACCCGAGCAGTTCCGTCGCCACATCAAGAAGACGATTCAACAGCAGTCCGACGACGACGGCATCGACGAGTCCGAACGCCAACGGGACGCCGCACGAGTCACGCTGGGCATCAACGAGTCGACCGGCATGGGCGAGATCCGTGGCGAGTTACATCCTGACGACTGGCAACAAGTCAACCGGCGCGTCGACGCCGAGGTTGCGGCGCTCCGACAGCACGACGAGCACCGCGGCAAGGACCCCAAGCTGTCGGCACTCGCTCTCGTCGCGCTCATCTGCGGAACGGCAGCGACGTCGGTCGGCCCTGCGCGAGTTGCCGTGCACGTGCCGCTCGACGCAATCAACGGCATCGACGGTGCGCCGAAGTTCGGCGAGTACTCCGACGGGCGGCCAGTCCCGGTCGAAACCATCCGCCGCCACGCATGTGACGCCGAGATCCTGCCCGTCGTCCTCAGCGGCGACGGGCTGCCCCTCGATGTCGGTCGAGCCCACCGGCTGGCCACGAAGGGTCAGCGAATCGCACTCCGCTCGATGTATCGAACCTGTGCGATCGACGGGTGCAACACCAACTTCGATCGCTGCGAGATCCACCACACGCTCGAATGGACCGAACATCGTGGCCCAACGGATCTCAACTATCTGTTGCCGCTGTGCTCGTACCACCATCATCGAGCCCACGAAGGTCGATGGCGATTGTGCCTGGACCCGGACACTCGCCGACTCGACGTCTTCCTCCCCGACGGGAACCTGCACGCGTCCTCGGGCCCCGACATCATCGACGAACCGAAACCTCCCGACCGTCGCGTCGCCTGACGCGTCGTGAAGGCTCACGCGCCGAAACGAAACTCATCGACCAGCGTGCAATTGGGCCGATCGCGTGATGGATCAGACGACGCTGCCCACGATCTAGATGTACTTGGCGGGGACGTTGGTGACGGTTTGACGCGATGAGGACCTCCGAGTGAAGTGGAGATTGCCGCCACCACTCACCAAGAGGTCCTCATGTCTCACCGTAATGCTCGGCTCACGCCGCATGGACGTCGACTGATCGTCGCACGCGTCCAACAAGGTCAACCCGTATCGCACGTCGCGAAAGCGATGGGCGTGTCACGCCAATGCGCGCATCGTTGGATCAACCGGTTCAACGACGCCGGCGACGATGGTCTCGAGGACCGTTCGTCGCGACCTCACACGTCGCCGAACCAGACCGCCCCAGACGTCGAGGAGCGTGTCCTGGCTGCACGTCGCGAACACCGATGCGGGCCGGACCAACTCACCCACGAAGTCGATGTTCCAGCGCGCACGATCACTCGGATCTTGCGTCGCAACGGCGTCCCACGGTTGCACGATTGCGATCCGTTGACCGGCGAGTTGATCAGAGCATCGAAGACCACCGCAATCCGTTACGAGCGCGACCGGCCAGGCGAGTTGGTCCACGTCGACGTCAAGAAACTCGGGCGGATCCCACCAGGAGGAGGCTGGAAAGCACACGGCCGCAAGATGGGCTCAACTGCTGCGAAGAAGAAAGCCAGGATCGGGTTCGACTACATCCACTCGATGGTCGATGACCACAGCCGCCTCGCCTATTCAGAGATCCACGACGACGAGAAGGGCACGACGTGTGCCGAGTTCATCGAACGCGCTGCCCAGTTCTTTGCCGAGCACGGCATCGAACGGATCGAACGAGTGATGACCGACAACCACTGGAGTTACAAGAAGAGCAGTGATGTCGCTGACGTCCTCGCGGACCTGAAGGCCACCCACAAGTTCATCCGACCGCACTGCCCATGGCAGAACGGCAAGGTCGAACGCTTCAACCGGACCCTGCAAACCGAGTGGGCCTACCGGCAGGTATTCGAGTCCAACGGCGACCGTTGCGCGGCTCTGCCAGACTTCCTCAACCGCTACAACCATCGACGGCGACACCACGCCCTCGGAGGTCACCCACCAATCAGCCGACTGACACCAACCTGACGGCCGAGTACATCTAGCGCCTGGATAGGCTGCCGCAATGGCTGAGCCAGTAGATCTGCGATACCTCTTGCGGTATCGCGATCTATC
>CAXMZV010000477.1:0-3999 GCA_964199985.1 Candidatus Ilumatobacter isfjordensis
ACCACCGACTCCGAGGGGGAGTATCTCTTCACCGGGCTCGAGCCCGACGGATACAGCGTGCAGTTCATCGCGCCCGACGGCACAGCGTTTACGTTGCAGGGTGCCGGGGGTGACGACGGTCTCGATTCCAATGCTGATGCGTCCGGTGTCACCGGGTGTGTCGATCTCGGCCCCGGTGAAATCAATCTCACGATCGATGCCGGCTTGGTCCCGCTTGAGCCGGGGATTGACATCGAGAAGTTGACGAACGGCAATCAGGCTGATGGTGTTGATGATGCTGATGATCCTGAGGTTGTTCCGGGTGAGTCGGTGACGTGGACGTACATTGTGACCAACACTGGTGACGTGGCCTTCGATGAGGCTGATGTCACGGTGGTCGATGACACGATCGGTCCGATCGCGACGATCATGGATCAAGGTGACGGTGACGGAGTGTTGTTGCCGGGTGAGGTCTGGACCTATGTGGCAACGGGTGTGGCTGAGAATCTGGCGAGCCCGTCTGCGGGCACGGTTGTTGTTGACGGGTGTAATCCGGCGGGGACGTTGGTGCCGGGTGATCGTGCGACGTACGAGAACATTGGCACGGTGAATGTGCCGGGTGATTCCGACAGTGATCCGTCGCACTACTGCAACCCGCTGTCTGCGCTCGGCGATTTCGTGTGGCTGGACGATGACCGTGACGGTGTTCAGGACGACTCTGAGTCGGGCGTGCCCGGTGTGTTCGTTGAACTGCAGGACTGCTTTGGGAATGCGTTGGCGTCGACCACGACGGGGCCCGATGGCTTCTATCTGTTCGACGCGTTGCAGCCGGGCGGCTACGTGGTCGTGTTCACCGCACCTGATGGCCTGGAGTTCACGTTGCAGGGTGCCGGGGGTGACGACGGTCTCGATTCCAATGCTGATGCGTCCGGTGTCACCGGGTGTGTCGATCTCGGCCCCGGTGAAATCAATCTCACGATCGATGCCGGCTTGATCGTTCCACTGGTTCCCGACGTGGACATCGAGAAGTTCACGAAGGTGCAACCGACCGGTGGACCCGACGGGGATCTCTGCGATGCTTATGACAAGCCGTTCGAGCTCACGCTTCGGTACGTCGGCGGGAGCACCCTGACGCAGGATCAGGAGGGCAAGGCAACGGTCACCGGTAACCCCGGTAGCACCAGTCCGGTCCGCATCGTGTTCAGCGATGGAGGGAGCAAGGTCTTCTTCGACGGCGTCGTGGATCTGGGCGACGCGTTCGTCGCTGATGCCGACAACGGCGGCGGCAAGTTCGCCTCGAGTTCGGTGGTGACAGTGTCGGATCTGTCGGGCAACGTCCTCCAGACCGTCGAGTTGCACACGAGTTGCTCGAAAGCGCTCAACCTGGGCGATGTCTTCGGCTCGTTGCAGCTCATCGGCTTCACCGACGGCTCCGGGGACGGCGCTGTGCTTCCTGATCCGGACCCGTCGGACATCGGCGAGGACGCCGACGTGCCGACCGGCCCCGAAGCAAGCACCGGCGACACGATCGTCTGGACCTACATCGTGACGAACCCCGGTGAGTTGGCGCTGGCCGACGTCGCAGTCGTCGATGACGCCGGCACGCCCGGCGACACCGGTGACGACTTCGCACCCGACCCCGTGCTCGATGGCGGCGTCAATTTCGGCGACACCGACGGCGACGGACTACTCGATCCGGGCGAGGAGTGGCGCTATACCGCTACGGGTATCGCTGGACTCGGGCAGTACGGCAACATGTCGGTCGTCACCGGCCAGCCAGTCGATGTCAGCGGCACCCCGACGGGCGACGACGATGTCACCGCCGACGACCCAAGCCACTACTTCGGTGTCTTCGGCAGTGACCTGTGCGACGCGTTCGAGAAGCCGGCGATGCTGACGTTCCGCTACACGGGTGACGGACCGGACGCGACCTCGAGTTCGCAGGACGCGAGCAAGGTTGTGGTCGTGGGGGATCCGAACGACGCACCGCGGGTTCGGATCGTGGTCTCCGATGACGAGGACGGCGATGGCAACATCTTCTTCGATGGCATCGTCGACCTCGGCGAGGAGTTCACGGCCGATGCCGGGGGCGACAAATTCAAGTCGTCCACGCACATCACCGTGTACGACCTGAGCGGAAACGTCCTCCAGCGAATCGAGTTCCACACCTCGTGCTCACAGCCGCTGTTCATCGGTGATCAGTTCGGCTCAGTCCGCCTGGTCGGCTTCGTCGACCAGGACGGCAACGGGCCGGGCGACGTCGGCATCGGCGACCCCGTGCAGGTCACCAAGTTCGAACTGAAGGGCAAGAACGTCAAGTTCAAGCTCGAGAACACCGGTGGTCAGGCGGTCACGATCGCCACCATGGATCTGGCCTGGCCGCAGGCGACGAACGGTGGTCTGAAGAAGATCAAGCAAGGAGGCAAGGTCCTCTTCGAGCCGTCCCCGGCCGCCGGATCGCCACTCATGGTGTCGATGTGGCAGCACGCCGACAAGCTCACCATCAAGCCTGACAAGGCGCTCGAGTACCAGTTGGAGTTTCAGAACGATGTCAAGAATGTGATTGGGAACTACTCGATCGTCCTCACCTTCTCAGATGGATCTAGCCTGGCAGTGGCTCCGTAGGCGGCTCTGGCGGCCCCCGCTGCGGGAGAGCATGCGCACTCCCGCACCGGGCTCGGGAGCGCCATCGCGCCGAGACGACAGTGCGGAGACAGCCGAGTCGACGACCTCGAGAAAAGTTCGCTGTCATCGAGGTCCTCTACCCTGGTGACCACAGATGGGAGACGCCCACGCGACACGAAGCCCGGGTCACCATTGAGGACTGGCGCTGCGACGACAACACCGCACGACCCCACACCACCAAACGGGTCCCCTCACACTCGCCAGAGCGTGTCACTTGGGGGCGAGTTCGTCGAGGCTCGACTGCAGATCGATGATGCCGTACTTCAACTTCGGGCCGTGACTCGGCTTGCGTGACGACTTCCGGATCGTGTTGGAGATCTTGTTGACCTTCTCCTCGGGGGCGTACTCGAGCAACAGCGCAGCCTGCCCGGCCACGAATGGTGCCGCCATCGAGCTCCCGCTCCACAGACCGAACTGACCGTTTGGCAGCGCACTCAGGATCGATACTCCAGGTGCTCCGATGTCGACCCAACCGCCGTAGTTGGCGAATATGGCGAGGGCCTGTTGAGCCTCGTCGGCGGCGCTGACGGAGATCACGTCTTTCTCTGCTGCCGGATATCGCTTGCGGTCGTCGCCGGCGTTGCCTGCTGCCGCAATGACGATGACGTCATGGTCCTTGGCGTACTTCATCGCATCCTTGAGCACCTTCGACCTCGACTTGTGGTCGAGCCCGAACGACAGGTTGATGACGTCCGCACCGCGGTCGACAGCGTCGAAGATCGCAGCGGCCACCGCGAACGCCCTGCCGATCCCCTCGGAGTCGAGCACGCTATACGGGACGAGTTGTGCGTCAGGGGCGACCTGGGCCACGATACCGGCGACGTGCGTACCGTGACCCCACGCCTCGTCGACGAGACCGTTGCCGTCTCGATCGAGATTCATGGCCTCGTCGTCCGGATCGGCGTCGTCATCGACAAAGTCCCAGCCTTCGAGGAGGTGGCCCTGCAGTGCGTCGTGGTCGTTGTCGACTCCGGTGTCGAGGATCGCCACTATCGTGTCGGCGCCGGTCGCCAGCTCGTGGACTCGCCGAAGGTCCTGCGCACGACCGCTCTGGGTGTCGTCGCCGACGACGTCGGGTAGACCGTTTGGCCAGGCATGGAAGCGGTCGCTGTCCACGTTCGCCCCCTCATAATTCGGCTCGGCATACCGGACTCGATCGTCCTTCTTGAAGAGCTTCTTGATCTCACTCTCCTTGAGCTCGCCAGAGGCTGCGATGAGGTGGATGCCCTTCGACGCGACGAGGGTGTCGAGAACAGTCACACCGTGCTCTGCTGCGACCGCATCGATGTCCGCGACCGAACCACGCTCGCGTTCGAGCCACACGATCACCTCGGT
>CAXMZV010000478.1:0-3977 GCA_964199985.1 Candidatus Ilumatobacter isfjordensis
CGAGGCGACGGCGATGAGGGCAACTTTGTTGAAGGACGGGAAGATGTCCTGCCATCGAAGAATTTCGTTGATGGGAGGGAAGACGAGGCCACGTTCAGCGAGCACGTTGATTTCCGTTTCAGTCGTGAGGGTTCAGCGGATGGGTGATCAGCGGGGGGGGAGGATAGGTCAGATTGTCTGGTCGCGACTCACTTGAGGGGCATCAGATTTGAGACCCGGTTGTGACAGCGAGAGTGCGACGTACTTCATCTCCCAGAAGAGGAGACCAAGATGCGTCACGATGATGGTCGATCCGAGCGCTGGAAGTGAAATCCAAGACGCGTCTTTCACGAGCCACACGGCCAGGAAGATCAGGCCGAGACGGATCAGATAGCCAAAGAGCGTTGCGCCCATCATCAGTCCGAGCGAGATTCGAGCGGCACCAGCGATCAACGCAGCAGCCAATGCGAAGTTGAGGAGCACGATCGCAACGCCGTACGCGCTCGACCAGGCGCCGTTGCCGCCCCAGATCACACCGCAGATTGCGATGATCACTGGCGCCACGATGAGGCCGCGCTTGATGAGGTCGTTCGACACGGCCACTTCCGGGGCCGGACCGTCGAACCGCGTCGTGAAGGCGTCGCCCGCGGTGGCGCTCATGCGGCAGCCTCCGGCTCGACGGCATCGCTGTCGCCCGACGCGGCTGCAGCAGCGTTGCGGGCAGCAGGACCACGACGCTGGTCTTCGAGTTCTTCCATACGGGCGTCGTAGCTGTACTTGAACTTCAAAAAGAGTCCCACCGAGCCGAGCACCGTCATGGCGATCATGAAAATCGGCATCGTGCCGAAGAGGCGATCGAGGCCGAAGCCGGCGAGCAAGAAGAGCACCAACATGATCACAGCGTCCATGCCGTGGCCGAGGGAATCCTCGGTGTTCACGCGCTTCTGCGTGTTGATGGGGAGCAGCTTCATTGATCCGTTTGATCCAGGGAATGCGGTTCACGGCTGAGCTGCGGATTCAGTACGAATCGGAGCTTGTGAATGCACGCACAACCTAGTGGTCGCGCTCGCCCGACGGCAACTGTGTGCGAAAGTTCTCGGCCGACACGTCGAGTTGGAGCTGCTCGTGGTCGACCGTCGGCGGAACGCCCGGTCGCTCGACACCAACCGGTGGCGTTCCGTTCTCGCGGCGTCGGGCCCGCACACTGGGGTGGAGCACCGTGTACAGGACGATGCCGATCACGGCGATGCCGAAGGGCAAATACGTCGGGTTCTGATCCGTCAGTGTCGGGTACAGAACGAACGCGCTGAGCAGTGCCGTCCAGGTCCACAGAATGACGACGCTGCGTCGGTGACCATGGCCCATCTCCATCAGGCGGTGATGCAGGTGCCCCTTGTCGGCCGAGGCGAGACCCTGTCCGCTCGTGGCTCGACGCACAATCGCGAAGAGCGTGTCGAAGATCGGCACACCCAGGATGAGGAGCGGAATCGCCAGCGGTGCGAGGAAGAAGTACGTCGTGCCGACCGACTCCTCGCCCACCTCGACGCGGCCACCGACCACGCTCGTGGACACTGCCATCAAGAGTCCGAGCAGCAACGCTCCGCCGTCGCCCATGAAGATGCGCGCCGGGTTGAAGTTGTGCGGCAGGAAGCCGAAGCAGATGCCGGCCGCGACCACGGCGAAGAGTGGGCCGACGTTGGCGGTGTCGAGCAGGTCGAGTGTGGTGAGCCGCTCGCTGTAGAGGAAGAACGCAACCGCTCCGATGCCGACAATGCCGGCCGCCAGACCGTCAAGGCCGTCGACGAGATTGATTGCCTGGCTCATGCCGACCAACCAGAGAACGGTGATCAGCGGGCTGAGCGACTCATCGAGAAAGATCGCGCCTTCGTAGAACGGCAGCCGGAACGCAAACATCTCCACACCGAAGTAGACGAGCACGACACCGGCCAGCACCGTGCCGAACACTTTGGCGGGTGCCGAGATTTCACGCACGTCGTCGATCAGTCCGACGATGAAGATGATCGTCGCAGCGATGAGGACGCCCCACGGTTCGGAGTTGCTCTCGAAGAGCACATCGAGTGAACCGCTGAACCACGCCGTCACGAACGCCGCGACGAAGCCGACGTACATCGCGAGGCCGCCGACATCGGGGAGTGCTGTGTCGTGCACGGTGCGATCGTTCGGGAGGTACACCCAGCCGAGCCGTCGGGCCAGCATCCCAACGAGCGGCGTTACGAGGAACGTTGCCACTGCCGCCACTGCTCCCACCAGGAGGTAAGACCCAAGCGTCGGCACGAGCCCTGATCCTACGCGCCCCTCCCCCCACATTTCCCCCGTTTGCGCGCCCAGGACGGGTCGCATACGACACCTGACGGGTGCGCAAACGGGGTCAGTGGGCCGGATCAGGGGTCGCCGCGCCCACTGCAATGGCATGAGGAACGATCTCGCCCAACTGGCGGAACAACAGGACGGAGTCATCAGCCGTCACGACATGGTCCGACTCGGGCTGACGAAGGACATGATCAGCGGGCTCGTCCGGCGGGGCGCGCTTCGGCGGGTCGCGCCGCAGGTCTTTGTAATCTGTGGCGCTCCGGCGACGCTCCGTCAGCGTCTCCGGATCGGCCTCCTCGCGCTTGGTGACGAAAGCTGGATCAGTTTCGAGGCGGCCGCCGCTCTGCACGGCTTTGACCGCTCGTCCGATTGCGCCGTTGAGTTCTCCGTTCTGCGGCCGCAACGATCTCGGCACATCCGGGACCCGCTCCACACGACGAAGTGGATGCCGACGGGCGACCGTGTGCGTGTCGATGGGTTGCGGGTCACATCCGCCACGCGCACGATTCTCGACCTCGCCCTCGCCCGATCGACCCGGAGCCGCCTCGAGGCAGCCATCGACTCAGCAGTTCGCCTGCAACTCTCCGCGCCGACGGTCATTGCCCGCCGACTTGAGACTCTGCGCGGTTCTGGCCGCTGGGGTGTGAGGACGATCGACGCGCTGCTTCCCGATTCAGGCGGGCACTCGATGCTTGAACGGCGCTTCCTCGAGCTCGTCCGAGAAGCCGGCCTCCCCCGACCTCGGACACAGGTGGTGCACCGCAAAGGCAATCGACACATTGCTCGCGTCGACTTCTTGTTCGAGGATCACGGCATCGTCATCGAGGTCAACGGCCGCCGCGGTCACGCTTCAGACGCCGAGCGCGAGCGTGATGGGCAACGGCGAGGGGAACTCACCGACCTCGGTCTACTCGTCTACGAGTACACGTGGAACGAGGTCACCAGAGACCCCTACCGAGTCGCACGCACCCTCCGCGAACGACTGGCCGCCGCCGTTCCGCGTTCCTGACCGTTTGTGTACCCAGGAGATGTCGCCGGCGACACTTCCTGGGTACGCAAACGGTGAGGTGGAGGGGGACCTGGGTCAGTAAACGGGGAATTTGGCGCAGAGTGCGGCGACCTCGGTTTTGATCTCCGCCAAGGCGGCGGCGTCATCGACGTTGCGGAGCGCTCGGGCGATCAGCGCGGCGATCAGCGGCATCTCCGCTTCGGTCATGCCCTGCGTGGTAACCGACGGGGTACCGATGCGCACACCGCTGGTGACAAACGGGCTGCGCGGGTCGTCGGGGATCGTGTTCTTGTTCAACGTGATGCCAGCTTCGTCGAGCGTTGCCTGCGCGACCTTGCCGGTCAACTCGGCATCGAACGGCGTGAGGTCGACCACCATCAGGTGGTTGTCGGTGCCCCCGGAGACGAGACGGAAACCCTGGTCGGCCAACGCGGCTGCGAGCACGGAAGCGTTCTTCACGACCTGGTGCGCGTACACCGTGAACGACGGGTCCGCCGCCTCGCGGAACGCGATCGCCTTGCCGGCGATGGCATGTTCGAGCGGACCGCCTTGCCAACCGGGGAACACGGCCTTGTCGATCGCCTTGGCGTGCTCTGCCTTACAGAGGATGCAACCGCCGCGAGGCCCGCGCAGGGTCTTGTGCGTGGTGAATGTGACG
>CAXMZV010000479.1:0-3972 GCA_964199985.1 Candidatus Ilumatobacter isfjordensis
CCCTCGACACCGAACTCATATCGAGTTGCCCCGGCCGATTCCGCCATTGAGGCCGACGCCGTCGCTCCCGTCTTCGAGACATCGACGCAGGAACTCGCCGCGAAGTTTGACCGAATCGCTCGGGACAGTGGCAACGTCGACGTCGTGGGCGGCTCGCCTGAGAGCGGTTTTGTCACGTACGTCCAGACATCGTCGCTGTTCGGCTTCCCCGACTACATCTCGGTCAGGTTCATCGAGATCGATGCGAACACCAGCACCCTGGCGGTGCTCTCGCGCTCACGCCTCGGCAAGAGCGACCTCGGCGTGAACAAGAAGCGCATCACCTCCTGGCTCGCCCAACTCGCCTGACGCTCGCCGGCACCGCAAAGGCAGGCGGACGTTGCGCAGTATGTGCGCAAGATCCACACGCCTTCAGCACGAATCGCCGACACCCCGCGCGCTCGGTAGCCTGCACCACGTGTCCGAGCCGCAGAACATCACGTCGCCGCTGCTTGCGCTGCCGGCCATGGATGTCGACCGCGAACGGATCGAAGCAGCGATGCACGAATCGGTGCAGACGCCCGACTCGTATCTCAACGAAATCGCCTCGCACCTGATCGTGGCCGGAGGCAAGCGCCTGCGCCCCGTGCTCGCTGTCGCTGCTGCTCAGATCAACGGTGTTGTCGCTTCCGACGACGCTGTTCGTGGCGGTGTCTCCTGCGAGCTCGTCCACCTCGGGTCGCTCTATCACGACGACGTCATGGACGAAGCCGACACCCGCCGCGGCGTCGAAACCGTCAACGCCAAGTGGGGCAACCTGCAAGCCATCCTCGCTGGCGACTTCTTGCTCTCGCGTGCCTCCGAAATTGCTGCATCGCTCGGCACCGAAGTTGCTGGCCTGCTGGCTCGCACCATTGGGTGGCTGTGCGAAGGCCAGATCGAAGAGCTGCGTCACACCTACGACGTCAGCCGTCCGGAGTCGTCGTACTTCGCCTCGATTCACGGCAAGACCGCCTCGCTGTACGGCACCGCTGCCCGCATCGGCGGCATCGTCGCCGGGCATGATCGAACGACCATCGATGCGCTGACCGAGTTCGGCAACGCCTACGGCATGGTCTTCCAGATCGTCGACGACATCCTCGACATCACGGCAACCGACGAACAACTCGGCAAGCCCGCAGGCCACGACATGGTCGAAGGCGTCTACACGCTGCCCGTCATCCGCACGCTGGCCACGACCAGCAGCGCAGCCGACGAGCTCACCGAGCTGCTCGGCGCACCGCTCGATGACGCTCAGCAGCAGAGAGCGTTGGCAATCGTCCGCTCGAACGGGGATGTGGCGTCGGCAATGGTCACCGCTCGCGAATACGTGCAGCGGGCCGAAGATGCCGTCGACGGGTTCGCCGACACGCCGGCCACTGAGGCGCTGCGCACCGCCTCCCGGGCCCTGCTCGACTCGGCCGCAGTCCACGCCTGAACCGACCATCCGGCGTCGTTCTTCGATCGTGTCGACGGCAATGTTGCGCTCCACCCCCTTCCATCAGGCAGGCTGACACCATGCATGTAGTCATCGTCGGTGCGGGTGAAGTCGGTTGGTATCTCGCTCAGCGGCTCGGTGCCGAGGGCCACGACGTCGTCGTCATCGAACAGAACGAGGCCATCGCGTCGGCGCTCGGCGCCGAACTCGACGTCCAGGTCGTCATCGGGAGTGCCACGCTCCCGTCAACGCTGCAGGCCGCGCGGATCGATCGCGCCGACCTCCTCGCGGGCGTCACGCAGAACGACGAGGTCAATCTCATCGCCTCACTGCTCGCGAAGGAAGCGGGTGTGCCCCAAACCGTGGTCCGCATCCAGACCGAGGAGTTGCGCGGCCCGGCAGGGGCACCCCTGCGCGAAGCGATGCGCGCCGACGTCGTCATCGACCCCGACGCTGACACCGCTGATGAGATCATGGAACTCACTGAGGCTTCTGGTGCCGACGAGGTGTACCAGATGTCGGGTGGCGACCTCATCGTCCTCGGCTGCACCATCGGTGAAGGTGCAGTGTTGGCCGGCAGCACCCTGGCCGAGATCGGTGCAAACTTCGAGCCCGACTGGAGCTTCCTATTCGGTGCGCTCACCCGCGACGGCGAAACCGTCATCCCGCGCGGCGACCAACGACTCGAGGTCGGCGACCATGTCCGCGTGCTCACCAGCCGTCAGAGCCGCAACGAGATCCTCGAACTGCTCGGCGCCGCCCACCGCCGCGCCAAACGGGTGATGGTGCTCGGTGGCGGGGCCGTCGGTTCACGTGTTGCCGAGCGGCTGGAACGGGCGGGCTCTGACGTCGTGCTGGTCGAAAACGATCTTGACCGCGCGCGCGTGCTCAGCGAGAAGCTCCCTCGGATCACCGTGGTGCGTGGCGACATCGAAGACACCGACATGCTCAGCGAGGAGTCGATCAACGACAAGGATCTCGTCATCGCCGCGACCGGCGACGACGCGGCCAACGTGCTGGCCTGCGCATTCGCGGCCACGGGTCGTGACACCTTCACGGTGGCCGTCATCCATCGCCTGAGCCTGCTGCCGCTCGTCCGCCAGTTCGGCATCGACGCTGCGCTCAGCCCGCGCACCGCGTCTGCCAATGCTGTGCTGCGTCACGTGCGCGGCGGAACGGCGTCGGTGGCGACATTCCTCGAGAGCGACATCGAGGTCGACGAGATCGAAATCGAGGCCGACTCCGACGCTGACGGCGCTGTGGTCTCCGAGCTCCACCTGCCGCACTCGATCGTGCTCGGTGCGGTCATCCGGCCGGGCGAGCCGGGCCGAATCGTCAGGGGCTACACAGTGCTCAACGCCGGCGACAACATCGTGGTGTTCGCTCGGCCAGAGTCGCTGCCTGCGCTCCGCAAGGTGTTCACCGCGTGACCAACGTGCCATCGGTGCCGGGATCGGACCAAGGTCGGCGTCTGCACCATCCCGACCTCCGCTCGGTCTCGAACCCGCGTGCATCAATCTTCGGGGCTCGCGGCGAACGGCTCCTCGCCGAACGTCGCCATCCCTCAATGGCGCTCAACGTCGTCGGCCTCACCGTTGCCGTCGTCGGCGTCGGTATCGCCGTGTCCGGCATCGTCGACCTGATCGACGGCGGCCCTGACGTCGCGACCTTGCTACTCACTGGACTCATCACCTGGATAGTCGGCTCGGTGCTGTGGCGCACCACGGTGATTCCCAGCCAGATTCGCGTGCTCGACGTCTTCACCACGGTCACGATTACCTGGGTCGCCATCGCCGCTGTCGGCGCGGTGCCCTACCTCGTCACCGGCCATTTCACGCGCATTGACGATGCACTGTTCGAAGCGATGTCCGGGTTCACGACGACCGGAGCGACGGTCACGCCCGACATCGAGGCCACGTCGAAGGGCCTGCTCTTCTGGCGCTCGATGACGCAGTGGATGGGCGGCATGGGCGTCATCGTCTTGGTCGTTGCCGTGCTGCCGACAGTCGGCTCGGGTGGCATGAGCTTGCTCGAAGCTGAAGCTCCCGGTCCGACCGGTGAGCGACTCACCCCCCGGGTGCGTGAAACCGCACGACGCTTGTGGGCGGTGTATCTCGGCTTCACTGCGCTGATGGCGACTGCGTACTTCGCTGCCGGGATGAGCCTGTACGACGCCGTGAGCCACTCCTTCACCACAGTGTCGACTGGTGGCTTCTCGCCGTATCAGACGTCGTTCGGCCACTTCGAGTCGGCAAGGCTGGAGTGGATCTGCATCATCGGGATGCTCCTGGCCGGCGGCAGCTTCACGCTCTACTGGCGCGCGCTGCGCGGCAACGTGAAGCCGCTGCTCCGATCGACGGAGTTCCGCGTCTACCTGTTGGCAGTGGGGGCGATCACGCTCTGGGCCTTCGTCACCGCCGCCAACGGTGCGGGTCAATCCACCGGCTTCCGCGATGCGCTCTTCACGGTGTCGTCGACCGTGACCACCACTGGCTACGTCACGACCGAATACGGGC
>CAXMZV010000480.1:0-3956 GCA_964199985.1 Candidatus Ilumatobacter isfjordensis
CGACGGATCGCTGGCTCGTCCGGCCGTCGAACCGGACCGACACGGTCGTGAGCCTCGCTTGGATGCACGGGTCGTGCGTCAGAGCGTCAGGGCGTCAAGAATCTGGTCGAATGCGACATCGGCGTAGGTGAGCATCTCGTCGTCAGTTCGGTCTTGGATCGGATGCGGCGTGAAGATTCGCGACACCGCGGGAAAGCCCAGGGCCGTCGACTGCGCCTCAGCAGCGTCGACGAACTGGTCGGAGGCGACAAACATCGACGGGATGCCACGCAATTCGAGATCGTTGATGTCGTGCACACTGCACGACGTGCAACTGCCTCAATCCGCCAAGGCTTCGATGACCACCTGACACTCGGTGGCGATCTGATGTCGGAGATCGACCGGCGCTGGCTTGGCGAAGGTGGGCTTGGCGTAGCGCTTGACGTTGGCACCGATGCCGACCAGTCGCTCTTCGATGCGATTGAGGAAGATGTCGCCGCGGGGCTTCGAGATGTCGAGCAGGCCGACGGTGAGACCCTCGAGTGTCGCGGGCCGAGCCAGTCGCTCGCGTTCGACGAGTGCCTGTTCGCTGGTCGGGTCGAGGATCGCAGTCATGACCATGTTCTAGTAGGTCACTGGCCGTGTGACCGGCTTGGAGCCCTTGTCGCCGTTGACCCAGCCGCCGATGATCTGGCTGAACAGGCCAGCGCCGCCACCCGCGTAGGTGAGCATCAGCCCGCCAGGGCGGAACTTCGGCAGCACCTCGGCGTCGGCGAACGCCTCAGGTACGCCCTCGGCGATTCCGTCGGCGCCGCGTACCAATTCAGCACCCGATCGATTGAGGTGCTCGCTGATCCCCGCAACGATCTGTTCGCGATCCCAGCCAGCGTCTGCAAAGACCCGAGCATGCTCTGGTCCCATCACCACGATGGTGTCGAACATCATGATCAACTTCGGGTGGTTGACCGTCTGCAGCTTGAGCGCAAACGAACGGACCAACGACTCGGGCGTCCGCGACAACTGATCGACGAGACAGTGCGGGCCCTCACCGGCGAACAACGTCAGTGCGTCGACACCATTCTTGATGCCGTGCTCACCGGCCAGCCGTCCGTATGGCGACGTGTCGTCGGCCTCGGCGAAGCAGAAGCTGATCTTGGCCGGGCTGCCGTGTGCCGCACGATCGACCTCACCGGGCCGACCACCGCCGAAGTTGCGGATGACCAACTGCAGCGCGCGCCCGATGGTGAGATTGGCGCGATTGCCTTGACCCAAGGCATTGCCGCCCGAGTTCATGCCGATGGACCGGGTGCCGGGCCCGCTGCACACGATGACCGGGCCAACCGGCATCGTCGTGGCGAGCAGACCGTGCATGTTGAACTCGTCGGTGCACGCAGCTTCGACCGCAGTCAGCACCCATGGCAGATACTCGGGTTTGCACCCGGCCATCACTGCGGCGATCGCGACCTTCTCGACCGAGATGTCGACGAGGTCAGGTGGCACGGTCGCCACGATGTCCGCCGCAGCGCGAGTCGTTCCGGCGAGCATTGCCATGACGCGCTCCTCGGTGGGTGGCACCACTGGCAGTCCGTCGGTCCAGCCGCGATTGAACATCATCTCCATCACGTCTTCGGCATCGGCAACATCGACACGCCGTGCGGCCAGATCGGACGCCCCGAACCGCACACGCAATGTGTCGACCAGATCGGGGTCGACGCTCATTGAGCCACAGCCCGGACGCATCACGGGAAGGCCATCGCCCAACTCGTTGACGCCGGTGATGCGTTCCCATTCCGCTCGCATCCAGCCGACGGTCCGGTCGACCTCGACACCGTCACGGATGACGATGACGGTGGGGACGGTCTCGACGTCGTGGTGCCAACTGACGGCGAGATCGGCGTCGTGGATCGCGGTGGGGGCAGACGGAAACGACGCGTTGTCCTGCGTGTAGACCGTGAGTTCGGTTGCGGCATCGAGTTGTTGCAAGACCGGCACCACTGTCTGGCACGTCTCGCACTCCTCCTTGACGATGATGACAATGCCGTCGGGCAGGGTCGGTGCGGTGCTGGCGGTGCCGGTCATGAGAGGAACTCCAGGATTTGTGCGTTGACGACGTCGGGTGCTTCGAGGTGCAGGAAGTGACCGACGCCGTCGATGAGTCGGATGTCGACGTGGTCGCCGACCATTGGGCGGGCCGACTCGGCGACCTCGGGCCCGATGCACCCGTCGTTGGCGCCGTGCAGGTACAGCGTCGGTTGTTCGGGCACGGCCTGCGCCGCCTCCTCGGCGTCGGCATGCGCCGGGTCGCGGTAGCCGTCGCCGAGTGCAGCTCGGTAGTAACCGAGTGCTGCGGTCATGTGCTCGGGCTCGCGCAGAGCGTCCTTGACGTGGACCAAGTCGTCGGTGGCGTCGTAGCCGGGTGACCAGTCCTCCCAGATCATGTCGATGAATGCCATGTCGTTCGCCGGTACGACCATGTCGGCCAGTCCGTGCTGGAAGAAGAACATGTACCAACTTCGCTTCAACTGCTCGGTGTTGGTGACGAATGCAAGACCCATTGACCCGCCGGGCGGCACGGCCATCCCCACCAGCTTGGCCCAGCGGCCAGGCTCGATCGACGCCGCGCCGTAGACGATCGGGGCACCCCAGTCGTGGCCGATCAGGACGGCACGCTCGTCACCGCCGAAGTGCTCGTGGAGCGCACAGACGTCGAGGGACGAGGCGACGGTCTGGTAGGCGCCGGAACTCGACACCGTGCTCGGCGCGTAGCCGCGGATGAACGGTGCAACGACGCGGAAACCGGCGTCCTCGAGTACCGGCATCAGATGGCGCCACGAGTGGGCGCTGTCAGGGAAACCATGTACACAGACCACGAGTGGTCGATCGTGATCGGCGATCGACGGCGAAGTCAAACAGGTCAACTCGACATCGGAAAGGGAGACGGTGTGTTTGGCAAGAGCGCTCACGATCTGAAGGTACCGCGGCGACCTGTTACACACGTCACCAAGCAGAGTTTGAAAGCACAAGTGCACGAACCTCTATCGTTGAGAGGTATTGGGGAACAGGGAATGAACACGACTGCGCGTGCTGACGGTTTCGCCGTGACTTTTCACGGCGTCCGGGGGTCGACTCCTTGCCACGCGCCCGAACTTGTCCGCTACGGCGGCAATACGTCATGCGTGTCGCTCGACATTGAGGGCGCCGACCCGATCCTGTTCGATCTCGGCACAGGGCTGCGCTACTTCGGTGACACGCTCCAGCCGGGCGCATCGTTTGTCGGCACGTGCTTGCTGAGTCACTTGCACTGGGACCACATTCAAGGGCTGCCCTTCTTCGCGCCACTTCTGCAGGAAGGTTCCAACGTCACGATGTACGGGCCCGAGCAGGAAGGCGACGTCACGCTTGCGTCGGTCTTCGCCGACACGATCTGCCCGCCGCTCTTCCCGGTCGACCTCGCCATGCTGCCCGGCCACATCAGCTTCGTCGATTGCTGGGAGTCCAACTTCCAACTGCTGGCAAGGAACACACGCGTCGACATCATGAGTCGGCCCATTCCGCACGTCGGCAACACGCTGGGCTACCGAGTCACCGCCCACGGTCGCACGGTGGCCTACCTCAGCGATCACCAGATGCCCATCGACGGCATGCCCGCGATGTCACCCGGGGCACGCGAGTTGTGCACAGGCGCCGATCTCATCATCCACGACGCGCAGTACACACCGACCGAGTTCGCCCGGAAGCGCGACTGGGGACATTGCACGATTGAGTACGCGGTCTGGGTCGCGGCCGAGGCCGGTGCCAAGCGCTTGGCGCTCTTCCATCACGACCCCTCGCACCATGACGACATGCTCGACCGACTCGCTGAAGAAGCAGCCGAGTGTGGCCGAGAATTCGGCGTCGAGGTCTTCGCTGCGCGCGAAGGCCAGACCATCGAAGTCTGACCGGTCGCCTCGAGTGATCGACTCCAGCAGTATCGAAGC
>CAXMZV010000481.1:0-3955 GCA_964199985.1 Candidatus Ilumatobacter isfjordensis
GGACAACGGGCTCGATGGTTACGCTGCTCGCCGCCAAACCGAGACCGCCGTCGTTGTTCTGGACCGACGCACAGGCTGACAAGCAAGACGGGATCCTCGACGATCTCAAGGCCGCAGAAGGCGCGGCGGGAACCGCAAACAGTTCTCAACCACGACGCGATCGAGTCACGGTCCATCCCGCCCAGAAGCGCACGCCGTCGCCGGATAGCGCATATCAACCGTTCCCACCGTTGGCCAAGACCGCGGGCTGCCCCGATCGCATTGAAGCTCGGGCGTCCGATAGCAGACCGCTGGATCGGTGCCAGGCGCGTCACTTACGTGCGGGCCAGGGCACCCCAAACGATGGCTGACGCGGCACTTGCTCAATCTGGCAGCCGTTCCGATTCGAACATCTCGAGGGCGGTCTCCACGTGATGTCCTCGGTCTACGTCGGAGGCGTGAACGTCAAACCACAACAGGGCGTCGGTGATGACTTCTCGGAGGTAGACGACGTCGTCTTCGCCTACCTCCTCCCCAAGGCAGGGTTCCTGGCTGGGTCGTTGCATGTCGAGCAGTTAGTCGATGCAGTCGAACGCCACGACTGCTCCGACAAGGTTTATGGCGCTGCTGCGGACGGGTTTGTCAGTCATGTGGGTATCTCGTTTCGTTGAGGTTCGACGCATGCCGACGAGCGCGCCGCGTAGCGCGGCCGAGTTGAGACCGACCGTCGCAACCGACTATCACTCGGTCATGGGCAATACGAACGAACCATCCAACGGGGCCGAACACGTCGACGTCGTGATCGTCGGTGCCGGGATCTCCGGACTCGGTGCCGCTGTGCATCTCCGACGCGATTGTCCCGACAAGACATTCACCCTGTTGGACACCAAGGAGGCGCTCGGCGGCACGTGGCGTCAACACACCTACCCAGGTGCCCGGTCGGACAGCGACCTCTACACGTTCGGCTATGGCTTCAAGCCGTGGACCGGGCCGCCGATCGCGACCGCCGAGCAAATCCTGCAGTACCTCGACGAAGTTGTCGATGAACACGACCTGCAGCGACACATTCGCTATCAACACACGATCATCCGCGCCGACTGGTCGAGCGATGAGGCCGTGTGGCGTCTCTTGGTCGAGCGCGGCGACAACGGCGAGTCGTTCGAGATGACGTGCGGGTTCTTGTGGATGTGTTCCGGCTACTACGACCACACCAAGGGCTACACGCCGGAGTGGTCAGGGTTGGACGAGTTTCAGGGACAGGTGGTGCATCCGCAGCACTGGCCCGACAATTTCGATTATCGCGGCAAGCGGGTTGTGGTGATCGGATCGGGTGCAACAGCGGCAACGCTGATCCCCAACATGGCCGACGAGACCGAGCACATCACGATGCTCCAGCGTTCGCCGACCTACTTCTATCCCCGACCGAACGTCGACGAGCTGGCCGAGCAACTCCGTGCCTTGGATGTCGATCCGGCGTGGATCCACGAGATCATGCGCCGCAAGGTCCTGGCCGATGGACAGGTCATCCATCAGCTGTCGGCCGAACAGCCGGACTTCATCATCGACGAGCTGCTGAGCGCTGCTCGCGAGTACCTCGGTGACGACTTCGACATCGACACACACTTCCGACCCAAGTATCTGCCATGGACCCAACGGTTGGCTGTGATTCCAGATGGGGACCTGTTTACAGGGATTCGCGAGGGCAAGGTCTCGGTGGTGACCGACCACATCGATCGGTTCACGTCGACAGGCATCTTGTTACAGTCGGGTGAGGAGTTGGTCGCCGACATCGTTGTCACCGCGACGGGTTTCAACCTGAACGTTCTCGGCGACGTCGAGATGTTTCTCGATGGAGATCCACTCGACTACGCCGACACCGTGACCTATCGGGGCATCATGTTCTCAGGCGTGCCAAACATGGCGGTTGTGTTCGGTTATCTCCGCACGAGTTGGACGATGCGGGCCGACCTGATCTCCGGCTTCGTTGTCCGACTCCTGAACCACATGGACGGACGAGGTATGACCGTGTGTACGCCGACGCTGTCGGAGGACGACCAGCAGATGGAGCGTCGCCCGTTCATATCTGAGGAAGATTTCAACCCCGGCTACATGATCCGAGGTCGCGAACTGATGGCCAAGCAGGGAACTCATATCCCGTGGACCGCGTCGAACGACTACTACATCGAACGCGACGAGTTGCCCGGGATCGACCTCGACGAAGCAGCACTCCGCTACCGCTGACCCTTGGCCGGTCTTGGCCCAGCCGCGACAGTTGAGGCAATTGCAGTCGTCGCGCACCGGCAAAGAGATACTCACCGTCCCATGGGTCGATCGCCCAACGGAATAGCCACGGCGCCGAGTTCGGCTCAACCAACCAGGTCGAATTCGCTACGACAAGTCGGGCGCGATCCGAAGCTCCCACAACATCAGACCAGCGCCGACGAGTACGACGCACGAGAGTACGGTTCTCGACCATCGGCCGGTCCCGAATATCGCCGCAACCACCCCGAAGATGACCGCATCGCCCATGCCGCGAATGGAACTTCGATAGGTTTCGAGAAGGGCCGGACCGACGGACACAGCGACGACGACAGCGACGCCGAAACCGATCACCAGATTGGCATCGTAGTTCCGGACTTCACCGGCGCTCACCGCAATGACGGCCAGCCCAATGATTGCGAACGCTGCGGCGGGCACGAGGATGTTCATCCATTGCTCGCTACTCGAAGGACGCAGGTAGCCGTCGGTCGCGAAGGGCCCGAGGAATGGGGCCGTGAGGTTCTTTCCTCCCGAACTCAAAGGTCCGATTTCGCCCCAAGTAGCCACAACGACGACCTGCCAAACAGAGAAGCAAGCGATTGGGGCCAGCCCTACGACCAACAACCGCTTGTCGCCTGGGACCGATCGATCTCGGGCTCGCCGGTAGAGAATCCCGAGGACAATAATCACGGGAAGCAGCAATGCAGTCTCACGGGTCAGAACTGCAGCGCTCAGGGCCGTCGCCGAAGCAATGAAGTGGTCACGGAGAAGGAATGCGATTCCAGCGAGCACGAGGGCGCCAGCGACTGTGTCGGTGACGGACATAGTTGCTCCGTAAACGAACGCAGGAACGAAAAGAAGCGTCATCCCGACAAGCGGACTGCGACCGGCAGAAGCCGCGATACTGACGCCTGCGGCTCCGATGACGCCGTATGCCAGCACGTTGACGAGCAGCATGGCGTCAACCGTCGAAAGAGGCGTCAGAGCGATGGCTCCTGCCAGTACTGGATACCCGATTCGTGTGGTCCGTAAGGCCGGGTGGTCGAGACGAACGCCGTCGATCTGATCTGCTGTCGAAAGCGGGTGCTGTGCCAGGCGGTAGTAGAACTGCCCGTCGTATCCCCGTGTCTCCGGCAGGACGAGGACCGAGTCGGGTGCCAGTGAGGCATCGGTATTGGGTGGCGCAAAATGGATCAAGGTAGAGGTGCTACCTGTTCTCGAAGCCAGCCCAAAGGTGAGAATCGTGCCAACAGCAAGGCCGACGAGTGCACCGACAACGACGCGCACGTAGACGGATTCTGGGCGTCGTCGTACCGAATCCGCTACCAGTGGACGTGCAGCGTCAGACTCCGCTCGTTCGGTCATAAACGCCTGCCTTCCCAACAGAACACTGCGATCGAAGGTAGTCCGTGAGCGCAATCTTGGATTCAATCGTCATGATGGAAGGTACCTCGCCTCATGAGCTGGACCGACCGGGGCCGCCGTGATTGAAAACGTCCATCCGGGCATGAGGTGACCCATGAGAACGACATGTCGTTGATGACAGTGCACCCGCCCAGTACGGCACTTCTTCCGCACTCGGAGGCGCTCAGAACGCGCGAACGGTCCGGGGTTGGCGTCAACCGCTGGAAGGCGCTCTGTACTGCTCGATCCTGAGCGGGTCAGGGCGTCGGCGACTCTTGTCGGTACGGGCGCCCGAGCCCGTGTTCATGGACGC
>CAXMZV010000482.1:0-3953 GCA_964199985.1 Candidatus Ilumatobacter isfjordensis
GCACGCACGGCCTGGCCGATGCGAACCAACTCGCTGAACGGCTTGCCGCTGTGCTCGGCCTTCCACTCCTCGGTCCATCCGTGGATCGAGGCCATGATCTCCTCCATCGACTGCGGCGATCCATCGGTCCGCAGACGTGGTTCGAGGCCTTGGTCGCCTCCGACGTGGCGCCGGAACATGGCGTTCCAGTTCTGTTCGATCAGCGTGGTGTGCACGAAGTGATCGGCGAACGACCAGCGACTCTCGGGATCGTGCTCGCTGAAGGTACGCGGCGACGTCAGCTCGTCGACCGGCATCGCCCCGAGTCGCTCGAGCAACCAGGCCCGGTCGCGGTTCAGCTTGATCTCGATCTCGATGCGGTCCATGGAGCGACCGTAGTTGCGGGCCGCAGCGAAGGAGCATCCGCCTGAACCCGAACTCTGTGACACCACAAGCGCACCATGGGGCGACGACGACGGCACCGAATCCCGAGGACTTCGACCAACTCACGACAGCGACCATCGCACGAATCGAACGATTCGGCTTCACGGCCACGACGAGTACGTGGTCTTCGGCGTACCGACTCCGCACCTCAATGATGTGCTGCATGCCACCTGCCGGGCGACGATCGACGGCAATCAACCGACCGTCGGCCGAGAGCACCGACACGCCCTCCCCGCCTTCGGTTCCTGGCACAACATCTACGACGCGCCGCCGCCCCGATTCATCCAGATCTGCTGGGCCGACGGAAACGGCCGCATGCCGTGGGACGACGGCTGTGATCCAGCTGTTGCTGCCATCCAGCCCGTCCTCGCCGACGGTGCTCACTTCGCGAGTTGACGTTCCAGACGATCGAGAACCTCGTAGCACGGCATCACCTGGGCGACGCTGCTGTTCGGCTCGCGGCCTTCTCGAATGGCGGCAAAGAACTCACGGTCCTGCAGTTCAATGCCGTTGGTCGACACGTCGACGTCGGAGACGTCGATCGGCTCTTCGCGTCCATTGACGAGGTCGTCGTACCGGGCGATGTAGGTGCCGGTGTCGCCGATGTAACGAAAGAAGGTGCCGAACGGACCGTCGTTGTTGAACGACAGTGACAGTGTGCAGATTGCGCCGGACTCGGCGCGCAGCTGGATCGACATGTCCATCGCGATCTCCAGTTCGGGGTGGATCGGGCCCTGCATCGCGTGCGCGTCGACGATCGGGCTGCCGACTTGGTAGGCGAAGAGGTCAACGGTGTGCGCGGCGTGGTGCCACAGCAGGTGGTCGGTCCAACTCCGTGCATTGCCGAGGGCGTTGGTGTTCGTCCGGCGGAAGAAGTACGTCTGGACGTCCATCTGCTGGATCGCGAAGTCACCCGACTGCACGCGCCGGTTGATCCACTGGTGGCTCGGATTGAACCGGCGAGTGTGGCCGCACATCGCGACGAGTCCGGTCCATTGCTGCGCTTCGACGACGCGCCGACCGTCGGCAAGGTTGTCGCACAGCGGGATTTCGACCTCGACGTGTTTGCCGGCATCGAGGCAGGCAATCGACTGTTCGGCGTGCATTTGAGTCGGCGTGGCCAACACGACGGCGTCGACCTCGTCCAGTGCGAGGCTCTCGGCCAAGTCGGTCGTGACGTGCTCGATGCCGTACTTCTCCGCGACAACCTGGGTGGGTTCGAGGGTGCGGCCGACGACCGACACGACGCGCACGTCGTCGATCTTGCTCATGGCATCGAGGTGCTTGATCCCGAATGCGCCAGCACCGGCCAGAGCGACGTTGATGGTCATGAGGTCTCCGAATCTGACTCGGTCAGGATGAGGTGGCCGACGGCCGTGTTGCTTGCGGGCACGTGGTAAAAGCGATGTTCGACCGAGGGCGCGGGCCCGCCGGCGAGGTCGCCCATCGCTCCGCGGGCGATCAGCCACATCACGAGTTCGATGCCTTCGGAACCTGCCTCACGGAGATATTCGACGTGGGGCATGGCTGCGAGGCTCGCCGGATCGGCGATCAACTCGTCAAGGAACGCGGCGTCGAATTCGCTGTTGATCAGACCAGCGCGAGGGCCCTGCAACTGATGGCTCATGCCACCGGTGCCCCAGACCTGAACGTCGAGCGCCTCGTCGTAGGACTCGATGGCGTTTCGGATGGCCTTGCCGAGGTGCAGGCACCGCTGCCCGGACGGCACCGGGTACTGCACGACATTCACCGCCACCGGGATGATCGGGCACGGCCAGGCATCGGGTTGGCCGAACATCAGCGACAGCGGAACCGTGAGCCCATGGTCGACGGCCATCCGGTTGACGATGGTGAGGTCGAAGTCCTGCTGAATCACGGAGTGCGCGATGTGCGCGGCGAGGTCGGGATGCCCCTGCACCTCGGGCACCGGGCGAGGACCCCAACCCTCATCGGCAACGGCGTACGACGCTGCGGTACCGATCGCGAAGGTGGGGATCATGTCGAGGCTGAAGGCTGTGGCGTGATCGTTGAACACGAGCACGATGGCATCGGGCGCGTTGTCGCGCATCCACTCCTTCGACAGTTCGTAGCCGGCGAACAACGGCTGCCAGTACGGCTCGTCGGTCTTGCCCTGATCGAGCGCTGCGCCAATCGCCGGGACGTGTGACGTGTAGACCGATGCGGTGACCCGCGCGCTCATGGTGCGTCACCGATATGGCGGTTGCCTTCGATCGAGCGCCCGCCGCCGATCATCATTGCCCGGTATTCGTCTTCGGACATGCCGGTCATCGAACCAGCCATTTGCTGGAAGCTCTTGCCATCGGTTGCTCCGATCTTGGCGAGGAAGTAGATGTTGCCGCCCAGCGCGATCATCGCGTTCATGTCCCGGTCGAGGACCGACTGTTTCTGTGCCTCGGTCATCTCCCATTCGTCGAGATAGGCACGCTCGTTGCTGAGAAATCGCTCGCGATTGTCGGCCTGCATGAGCGACATGCAGAACTGGTTCAGCCAGTAGCCCTTCCGCGACTGCGCCGCGTCGAAGACGGTGGTTCCCGGAATGTCGAGGTAGGGCTTGTCAATCGCCATCGGAGATCGATTGTAGGCAACCGGCGAACCGGGGCAGAATGACGTAATGATCGGCGTTCCCTGCATGGTGATGCGCGGCGGCACATCAAGGGGCGCCTTCTTCCTCTGCGACGATCTGCCCGTTGACCCAGCTGAGCGCGATGCGCTGCTGCTCGCGGTGATGGGCTCGCCTGATGCCCGCCAGATCGACGGCATCGGTGGCGCAACTCCATTGACCAGCAAGGTGGCAGTCGTCAGCCGCAGCAGTCGTGACGACGCCGACATCGACTACCTCTTCCTCCAGGTCAGTGTTGACCAGGCGCTCGTGAGCGACCGACAGAATTGCGGCAACCTGCTCGCGGCAACCGCTCAATTCGCCGTCGAGCGTGGACTGATCACCGTCACCGGACCCGCCGCGAGTGTCCGTGTCTACATGTCGAACACCGACTCGGTCGCCACGTCAACATTCCCGATCAAGGAGGGGCTCCCGATCTACGCCGGCGATACCGCGATCGACGGTGTGCCCGGAACCGCGGCGCGCGTGCAACTCGACTTCGACGACATCGCTGGCGGCTCATGCGGTGCCTTGCTCCCCACCGGGTCAGCCGTCGACCAGATCGACGGCGTCGCGGTGACGATGATCGACAACGGCATGCCCGTTGTCGTGATGCTCGCGACCGACCTCGGGATCACCGGCGGCGAGACGCCCAGCGAACTCGACAGCAACGAAGCGCTGCGGTCCCGCCTGGAATCAATCCGGCTGCAGGCCGGTCGGCTGATGGCCCTCGGCGACGTCACCGACACCACCGTCCCGAAGCTCACCATCGTGTCGCCTCCGGCGGGAACCGGGGACCTGTCGACGCGCACGTTCATCCCCCACCAATGTCATGAAGCGATCGGCGTGCTGGGCGCGGTGTCGGTCGCAACCGCGGCACTGCTCCCCGATTCACCGGCGGCGGACGTCA